>CALVPP010000056.1 GCA_944351395.1 uncultured Bacilli bacterium | reverse complement strand
GATGTCGGTGATCAATTCAAGTTCCTCGACGCGAATGGTGAAGATATTGTCATCACTAACTACCGTGACCGTAACCCGCAAAGCGATGCACAGAGTGCCTTCTACGTTGGTGATATGAGTCATGAAGATAATGTTGTGACCGTCAATTACGCAGGCACGTATGACCTATATCTAAAAGTGAGTGCAACTTCTTACGAACTTTGGGTCAGCGCATTATCCATCATCCCTGATGGTGATGGCGAATGGGTCGTCGTCGGTGATGGTTCATTCTTAACTGATCCAAGTTTAACGTGGAATGCCGCGGGCGGTGTCCCAATGGTATATAACGAAAATTCATCTTTCGAAGATGGTGAAGAATATATGTTACTTAATCAACCATTTGAACAAGGCGATACATTCAAGATTTGTTCTTGGGATGGTGCGACTTGGGTTAATAGTGGCTGGGAAACGACCGAAGGTAGTGCTTTCGCCGCAGGATTAATGACTACAGTAAACGATGGTTACGGTAACTATAATGCAGTTGTCGAAGTTGCAGGCAATTATGATATTTATCTTAAGGTTTACGCTGATGCACCGACTTCACACTTCTCCATGTGGGTCGCTGCTTCAGCAGCTTAACCTTTAAAACTAAAATATTGGAGGATAACAATTGATGAAAAAAATATTACTCCCAATTCTTGGAGCGTTCGCCCTAATTCTAGGGGCATGCTCTAATCCAGGTCCAGACCCTGTCCCACCTGGAACGACTTACACCGTCACTTTTAAAAACTACGATGGTACCGTTTTAGACGAAGTAACAGTAGAACATGGTGGTGTCGCTATATATGAAGGCGAAACCCCAACTAGAGAAGCGGAAAGCGAAAGAGAAAGATTCGTTTGGACAGGTTGGGATGGTTCCCTCGCTAACATCCGTGAAAATAAAACCTTCACTGCGACATATGATAAAGATTATTACATTCGTTTCGTAAACGTCCCTCGTCCATATGAAACAGTGTTAGATGGTGAAGGCGAAGATGCTGAACAGGTCTTACCAAATACCTTACCAGATTATGATGATAGCGATGTCGTCTATGAAGCTTGGTTTAGTGGTAATGATCGCGTCACGTTTGAAGATGAAGAAAAATTAGTTCCATCGACCATCAAAATTAATGAACTCGACCAATGGGAATTACAAGGCTGGTCATATTTAAATGAAGACGAAGAATATGAAAATTTAAGAAGTTCAACTACTGCTTCACAAACTGGTGCAGTTGACCTATTCCCTTGTTATCGAGAAGATGCCAAAGACAAACCAGAAAGAATCGATGGTGTCCTCGAAGCAAAATTCATCAATTACGATTATGATGAACAATTAGATAACTATCTCTATCGTGATGGCGTTAACACGAATAACGAAGAACAATTCGCAGTCTACGGAGGCGAAACGCCAACTAGACCAGATGATGAAACAAATAGTTACGAATGGCTAGGTTGGTATGTTGAAGGCGACACAGAAGAAAAATTAGTGGATTTAACTTCCTATGTCATCAAAGATGACGTCGTCTTCGTTGCTAAATATAACGCTATTCCATTAGGAGAAACACCTGTGACTTACACTGTTACATTCGCTAACTGGGATGAAACAGTCTTATTTGTCGACACTGTCGAAGAAGGCGGTACAGCGGTTTACGAAGGTGAAAACCCTAATAGACCAGATGATAGTGAATATACCTATACTTTCGATGGTTGGGATAGAGATTTGACGAATGTTCAATCTTCCTTCACCACGACCGCTCAATACACTCCCACTCCTATCGATACACCAGTAACTGGTGGTCCGATGGTCGTCTATGGTCCTGATTATAGTGTAGAACATGGTCTATTACTCACTTTGAACACTAATCAAACCGATCCTAATATCGCGAGCGAATATTACGCTATGGGTATCACTTTAGAACAAGGTGATACCTATAAATTATTCGATAGTGCTTTAAACGCTGATATCGAAATCGATGATTACCGTAATGATTTAAGTGACACTGCTGACTCTGGTAGTGCTTTTTACACTGGCGATGTCACTTTAGAAGGTAATGTCATCACCGTGCAAAATGCTGGTGATTACCAAGTTTACTTAAAGACCTACGTCGAAAACGATTGGATCGAACTTTGGATTCCTGCTATCACTTCTACTCCAGACCCAAATCCACCTGTCTCCACTGCTGATTATTACATCGTCGGTGAAGGTAGTTTTAATGGTACAAACGAACCTTGGACAGTTGAAGGTGGCATTGCTTTAGAACCTAATGTAAATGCTGCTAGTGGCGTTGAATACATGTCCACTGATACCACATTAGAAGAAGGCGATATTTGGAAAATCTATGATGCAGCTAATGAAACTTACGTCACGATGAACCAAATCGACAAAAGCACCAATTGTGCATTCGGTCCAGTTAAAGATATGGAAGAAGTAACTGATGATGGTGATAATGTCAATTATCAAGTCAACGTCACTGGTGCTTATGATATTTATTACACGATTTACGATGATAGTACATCCACTCCTGATGGCATGTGGCATAGATTATATGTAGGAGCTGTGACGACTTATATCCCACCAGTTGGAGAAGCAGAAAATTATGTCGTCGGTGCTGGTAGTTTTGTCAGTGAAGAATGGTCAGTGGCAGGTGGTGTAGCACTAGATGACATTAGTGATATTCCAGATGGTAAACAACATCACGCTTCCGTCACCTTTGAAGTTGGCGACCAATTCAAGATTTGTTCTGCTGATGGCTCAAATTGGTATGATAACAACGTTTGGGAAAGTGGCGAAGGTAGCGCTTTTGCAAGTGGTGCGATGGAAGTAAGTGATGGCGGCAATATTTTAGTAAATGAAGCTGGCACTTATGACATCTATTTTAAAATTTATAATAGCGGCTATGTGTCTACTTGGGTCGCTTTAGTTGCTTAATCTTTTAAGGAAAAAACATTATGAAAATTAAATTATTATCCGTTTTAGCATTAGCGGCGACTATGCTCGGCGCTTGCGCTCCAACAGGAGATGACACCGAATATAAAGTTACATTTGCTAATTACGACGAAACAGTCTTATTCACCGATACAGTGAAGGCTGGAGAAACTGCTGTTTATGAAGGTGAAACTCCAACTCGACCAAATGATAGTGAATATACTTACACATTTAGTGGCTGGGATAAAGATTTGACGAATGTTCAATCTTCCTTCACCACGACCGCACAATACACTTCCACCCCTATTGGAGGTGGCGAAGTGCTTGCGGGTTTAAATCTTATGGTCAATAACTCTACTCCTTATCCATTAACATTAAATGAAGGTAACACTGATCCAAACTGCGAAGAATATATGGTGACAGATGTCACTTTAGCAGTTGGTGATACATTTATCATCTATGACGCGGATGAAGATGAAACTGTCTTAATTACTTCATATCGTGATCAAGATGCCACAACGGATGCAGGAAGTGCATACTTCGTCGGTGATTTAACTCACGATGCAGCCGGTACTTCCACTGTCGTGACAGCTGGTACATATTCGATGTATCTTAAATTCTGGGCTGATGGTGCAATCGAACTTTGGGTCGGCGCTATCACTTTACCTGATCCAGCCGAAGATACGCTTTATATCGTTGGTGAAGGCCCATCCTTTACAGGTGCAACTTGGAACGTTTCAGGTGGCTTTGCAATGGATGTTAATCCAAATCCAGGAACCGAAGGTAGCCACGAATGGATGATTACGATGGATTTCCAAGTTGGCGATACTTGGAAAGTTTGTAACGAAGATATGTCCATTTGGATCGACCACAATGGTGAAAGTGAAGTATTCACCTCTGGTTTAATGGCCATTGAAAATACGAACGCTGTAGTCAAAACCGCTGGTAGTTATACCGTTTATGGCACACTTTATGCGGGTGGCGGAAAGTCTTCTTGGGTTACTGTCGCTGCTGCATAATTATTAATCAAAACTATAAAAACAATCTTTTATATAATATTTTGAAAGGAGCAAACGCTCATGAAACTTAAATTTTTACTATTAGGTTTAGTCACTCTTCTCGCTGTGGGTTGTGAACCCCCGGGACCGCCCATTCACGGTGATGGTGAATTTTTAGTCCGTTTCTTAAATTATGATGAGTCGATTCTTTATCAGACGAGAGTCGATTACGATGAACCAGCAGTTTATGAAGGTCCTACTCCCACTCGTCCTGATGACGATTTATATTCCTATACCTTCGCTGGTTGGGATCAAGATATAGACCACATCTATAGCGATCTTGACGTCCACGCAGTTTACGATTATGAATTGATTGGCGGTATGGACCCAACTGAATATGATGAATGGTGTGATTCTTGGGCAGAAGAAGGTCACTTATACATCCATTATCTTAGACCTGGTTCCACTAATGAATCATACGATGATTACGCCATTTGGCTATGGCAAAAAGCCCCACAGAACTTAGAAGGTACACTTTGGGGTGCAGATAATCCTAGCGTCTTAGAACATTATCATGCGATGAGCAATGGTTGGATGACGAATATCGGTGGCGAAGGGTCAAACATCGTCCAAAGCGGTCGTATCATGGACATCGATTTAACTCGTTCAAATATCATCGCTGGTCGTACTGGTTCGACAGTATCATTCGATGATGCGACATCTATCGGTTTCCTCATCATGCAAGAAGACAGTATGGGCGGAGAAACCCACTGGGTGAGCGATGGCGGTGCGGATACATTCATCAACGACTTCCAAACCCATTGGCGAGAAAATGGCGCAATGCACATCTTCTGCGTCCAAGGCAATGTTGCTAATTACACGTTCGAATATTCAAAAGATATCGAAGTTAACCCAGTCATCAGTGACACGACTGGTCAATATCGCAGCACTTCTAACGTCGATTCCAGTACTGACTCATTCGGCATGAGTCCAACCGCCGAAGAATTTAAAGACTTAGGCGTCGGTTATCAAATATTCGTCGCAAGTTTCGCTGATAGCAATGGCGATGGTATGGGTGATATTCGCGGTATTATTAATTCCTTAGATTATTTAGACGATTTAGG
>CALVPP010000055.1 GCA_944351395.1 uncultured Bacilli bacterium | reverse complement strand
GGGTTACGGTCACGGTAGTTAGTGATGACAATATCTTCACCATTCGCGTCGAGGAACTTGAATTGATCACCGACATCGAATGTGACTTGTAAAGCCATGTATTCGTTGATACCAGCGTCGACTGGATCTTCGTGGTAATCAAGTAAGATACCGCTATCTTTATCCCAGGGTGTTCCGCCATTCATAAAGGCGCCATCACCGACAAGATAATATTCCATATCTTCAGGTGGAACGACCACAGGTGGAACGTAACTTGAATCCCATTGGCCATAGAAGAAGACGAATCTAACTTGGTTAGGATTGGGTAATTCATAAGTATCAAAATCGACTAAATCTTCTTCGTCAGTGTAATAAACTTTTTCTGACCACCCGAGGAAAATGTCAAATGCTGGATCAGTCGAGACTGGATTAGCTGGTGGGACGACTTTTTCACCATAATTATATTGTTCATATGATAATGGATTCATCTCATCAGCATCATCTGCGCTCGTGAAGAAGAAAACACCAACAGTACCTGTGGGAGTAGGGGGGACTGGAGGAACTGGATCTATTGGATCACAGGCAGCGAGGATGATAGCAGGGATTATAGATAGAAGTAAAAATCTTTTTTTCATCTTCATTTACCTCCTTAATCAATAACCATATGCGTACATGAGAAGTTGATATCTTTCCATGCTTGCGCAATTAGCTATGCCATCGATTCTAGAATTGAACACTAAAGTGCTTGGTTCCATATCCATAGAAACACTATTGTTGTCTGCTCTTCCAGAGAAGGCGATGTAATAATTTCCGCCAGTAGTTCTTTCGGTACAGAAACCGAAGGCCGTGGAGCCACTATCAGTTTGCCAACCTTTTGTAATAGAAGTATTATCAGGGAAATCGATTAGTGTTTGATGAATAATTTCTTTTCTTACTTGAATCATTTCTTGGAATTTTTCAAAGTAAGGAAGCATGTCATGTTTAACACCATTGTAATCAGTGATAGAAATTTTACGATCATATTGGAAGGCATTACATAAATCGCTTGAGCGATAAGAGTTATGGGAAATAATTTTTCCATACATTCTTACTTCTGGGGTACAGACAGGACCTGGTTCATAATCAGGAGCATTTGGATCACGATACGATGGTAAATCAGGATAAGGGATGGCATCGTTATCGGGATTATCTGGGTCGTCATTCATAACTAGTACTTTACTTCTAAAAATTTCTTCACCAGATTGCATGAAAGCGACACCTTGGGAGAACATGACCGCAGCGTGTACGGCGACACTTGCTGTAGCGACGAGTTCTGGATTTGGCTCATCTTCTGGCCCAGGAGTAAGTTCATCAGTTTCTTTTAAGGTGTAATTAAGTTGATCCCAAGCAGTGTAATTATCGTGACAAGAAGCATAGTTTAATGTTTGGACAGCGTTAGAATAACCGCCATAAGAGTTAACACCCTGTAACATTTGAACGACTTCATTAGCCTTACCCGCTACATCGCTCGCACCTTGGGAAATAAAGCCATAGCCTGGATAAGGAACATTTGTTCCATAACCGAAGTCATTTCCGCCTCGAATAGCGTTACGGCCACCATCATTGAAGCCACCAACAGTGCTTGGATTTTCTTCCGTTGGATATAAATCGCTATATGCGGCAGCGGTATCGGTACCTTTCGTACCAGCTTCACCGTTATAACCACCTGCTGTCCAACCTTCACCATAGACGACGATATCAGGATCAACTTCGTATAAAGCTTTTCTTACTTTATCCATCGTGCCGGTATCGATTAGACCCATGAGGTCGAAACGGAAACCTTTAATTTTAAATTCACTCGCCCAATAGACGACGCTATCGACGATGAATTTACTCATCATAGTCGCTTCAGTTTTCACTTCATTACCACAACCAGCACCATCGGTGTAGAAACCTTCTGCGTTCGTGCGGAAATAGTAACGAGGCATAATTTTATTTAAGTTGTTGGAAGAGACGCTTGAAACGTGGTTATAAACGACGTCCATGATGACGCGTGTATGATTAGCGTTTTGAGCGTATTCTTTGACTAATGTTTTAAATTCTTCGACACGGACAGCGCCATCGTAAGGATCGGTTGAATAACCACCTTCGAGGACGTTGTAATTAAGTGGATTATAGCCCCAGTTAAATTTGACATCAATTTCACCATTATCTTGATCGAAGAATGGTAAGATTTGTAAAGCATTTACACCTAATTCTTCGATGTGATCAAAACCAGTTTTAACAGTGACACCATCTTGAGTGTAAGTCGTTCCTTTTTCATAGAAGGCGGGGAAAGTACCGCGTGGAGATTTACCATTCCAAGTATCATCCATCGTGAGGTCACGAATGTGAATTTCATAAATTGATAATTCACGGCGGTCAGTGATGTCATAACCTTCTACTCCGTCCCAAAGTTCAGGAACTTCTTCCCATCCTTCTGGGTCGGTGGAATCTAAATCAAGAATCATACCGCGAATACCATTGACACCAGCACTTCTAGCGTATGGATCTACGACCTCGTTATTACCGACTGCATTGATGACGTAATAGGTGTAATATTTACCATTTAAGTCACCTTCATCCTCTTCGGTAACTGTCGTTTCCCAAACACCGCCTGGAGTGATGTGCATGTCATAAACTGCACAAGCATCGACACCAGTTTCTTCATCGACATAGGTTGGTGTACCACGACGATAAATTCTAAGTTGCACTAAAGCTGCGGTTGGAGCCCAGAGTCTAAAGGTAGAAGCAGTGGACGTATAAGCGACGCCTAAATCACCATCGTAAGTATAAAATTCTTCAAATCGTGGTGTTTTATATAGCGGCTCGGCTGAGACGTTATACACTCTCGTTCTATCTGGGTGATCATCGAACACGACATTTAATTGGAAGACGACGTTTGGTCTAACTGGAACGGGGAATTCGATCGTCCAGACGTATTCATCACCTTCGACTGTTTCTTCTGGTTCGCCAGTTTTAATGAGATAGTTTTCATAACGTTGTCTTTGTAAATCAGCGTTTAAACGATAATAAGCAGCGGTTAAGGCATAAAGTTTATAACTTAACACAGGGCCTTCCCCACGTACTTCAATCGTCGTCCAGTTGATGAATTCGTAGGAGAGAAGTCTCGCTCCTAAAGTTTCTTCATAAGTGGAATAGACTTCGACTTGACCTCCGACACCTTCGATACACCAGACTGATAAAGCGCCATTTTCGTCAAATTCATAATCGGCATAAGTAATGGCAGTATCTAGTGTTTGACCTTGCCATGTACCGATGTTCTTGATGATGAAGTTGAAAGTGTTGTGTGCGGGCCAATCTGCGGGATTAATCGTGACGTACATCCCATAATTTTCATCGACTCCGTCAGCTTCTAATTCGACTCCATCTTGTCCTCCTGCCCATAACCAGAAGCGTTTCTCATTATAGTTAGGAATGTTCATACGATAATAAATCGTAAGAGATGTGGGGATGGCTCCTTCTGGTGCTTTTTCAATGCCGACAAAATGGGAGGATGTATCATCGTATATTAAAGAATTGTCCTCCTCAAAATCGAAATTGAGACTAGTGCCAAGAAGTGAACCGACCGCTACAAAAAAAGTAGCGAATAGGCTGAAATGTTTTGGTTTCATAAAGAACTCCTCTGCAACATATTTCGCCTATTATTTTAAAAAATAATGTTTGTAATTGACAAGAAGATTTTTAACTATTCTTAAGAATAGAATTAGAATTTTTTAAAGTCTAAATTATTTATATATTTAGTGTTTTTTGCGAAGTAAGTAACATTCAAATGGTTTTAAAATATCGTCATTTTCGACCGATTCATAATTGTGTAAAAGAATGTCATAACTGGATTTATCAAAAGGAAAAGATACATCAT
>CALVPP010000054.1 GCA_944351395.1 uncultured Bacilli bacterium | reverse complement strand
TTTGCCGCTATTATTGTTACCTTAGGTATTTCCATCTTTGAAACAATTAACGCTGCCGCAGCAGGTTGGATTATCGATGGTGTACCTGTAAATAACGTCTTTTTAGACGTCGGTGATTGGCCTGACGTCATCATCATCTTAGCAGTCATTATCTTAAATGCTGTCATTGGCACAGTGCAAGAAGTTAAGGCTCAAAATTCTTTAGAAGCTTTGAAGAAATTATCTTCGCCAGAATCAACTGTTATTAGAGATGGAAAAAGAATCAAAATTAAATCTGCTGATTTAGTTATCGGTGACGTCGTCGTTTTAGAAGAAGGTGACACAATAGGTGCGGACCTTCGTCTTATCGAAACAGTTAATTTAAAAGCCAATGAATCTTCTTTAACAGGTGAATCAGTCCCTGTAGAAAAAGATTGTGATATTACATTCTCAAAGAAAACGCCAATAGGAGACCGTATCAATATGGCTTATATGTCCACTCCTATCACTTATGGGCGTGGCAAAGGCATCGTCACTTCCACCGGTATGAATACCGAAATTGGCACTATTGCACATGCATTAGATAGTGAAGAAGAGCAAATGACTCCGCTACAAAAAACACTTGCTAAATTGTCTAAACTTCTTGGCTTATTAGCTTTAATTGTTGTAGTTTTAGTCTTACTCGCTGATATTATTTGGATTTTTGTAGATGGAAATCAAGGCGATATGAACCACTGGTTAGAAGCGGTTATTTCAAGTATCGCTCTAGCGGTCGCTGCTATTCCTGAAGGTTTACCAGCTGTCGTCACCATCGTTTTAGCCATAGGCGTTCAACGTATGGTTAAAGCTAATACGGTCGTAAGAAAGCTTAATAGTGTTGAAACTTTAGGGGCTGTAAGCGTCGTTTGTTCCGATAAAACTGGCACTTTGACGCAAAACAAGATGACAGTCGTCGAAGCTTACGTCGATAATAAATATTTCGTAAGCGATAATTTCAATCTAGAATCTGAAAATGAAGATTTAAAAATCTTAGCGACAGGTATGTCACTATGTTCTAACGCGACTGTCGATGAAGGTTTATATGGTGATCCAACTGAAATTGCCTTAGTAGCGTTCGCTAATCAATTTGGTTTAAATAAATCAATTATCGAAGAAAGGACACCTAGAATTGATGAACTCCCCTTCGATAGTGTGCGCAAGATGATGTCCACTAAACATCAAGTAAGCAAAAAAGAAACTATTACTTATACCAAAGGTGCTTTAGATAGCATCTTAAAATATACGAAAGAAATCTTAATCGATGGAGAAGTTAGACCTATCACAAAAGAAGATATACGTAATATTCACGCCGCTAATAAGCACTTTTCTTCTAAAGCGTTACGTGTCTTAGCTTTAGCGTATAACAAAAAAGACGCAATCGATGAAAATGATCTAATATTCGTCGGTCTAACCGCTATGATAGATCCAGCAAGACCAGAAGCAAAACCAGCCGTCAGTAAATTTAAAGATGCGGGTATTACTACCGTCATGATTACAGGCGACCATAAAGATACAGCTTTTGCGATTGCAAAAGATTTAGGTATTGTCGAAAATATCGATCAATGTGTCATGGGTGAAGAAATCGATAATTTAAGTCAAGAAGAACTACAAGAACTTTGTAAAAAAGTTCGCGTCTTCGCTCGTGTTTCACCCGAAAATAAAGTCGCTATAGTTAAAGCCTTCGAGGCTAATGGTAACATATGTGCTATGACTGGTGATGGCGTTAACGATGCCCCAAGCTTAAAAGCTGCGGATATAGGTATCGCTATGGGCATCACTGGCACAGACGTTGCAAAAGGCGCGGCTGATATGGTTTTAACTGACGATAACTTTGCTTCGATTGAAAAAGCTGTCGAAGAAGGTAGAGGCATATACGCCAATATCAAAAAGACTGTCTTATTCTTACTTTCTAGTAACATTGCTGAAGTACTAACGATGTTCTTAATTATTTGTATCGGTTTCCCTGCCCCATTTATTGCTATTCACTTATTATGGGTTAATTTAATTACCGATTCTTTACCTGCAGTGGCGTTAGGTATGGATCCTAAAGATCCTAAGATTATGGAAGATAAGCCTAGGGACGCTAAAGAAGGCATATTAGCTAAAGGTGGCATGAGAGATATGCTTATCTTTGGTGCTGTTATTACAGTCGCTGTCTTAATTGCTTATTTTGTCGCCGCTTTAGTCTCACCAGAATTTTATTCTGGCGGCTATGCGACAAGCGGATGGTTTGGCATTAAAGAATTCTATGAAACTCATCCACAACAACTACACGAAGCCCAAACGATGGCGTT
Source organism: uncultured Bacilli bacterium (assembly GCA_944351395.1). Classification (GTDB taxonomy): domain Bacteria; phylum Bacillota_I; class Bacilli_A; order RFN20; family CAG-826; genus CALVUG01. The sequence continues at coordinate 424 of CALVPP010000054.1, read as the reverse complement.
TACTACCCTTGCAGTATCTGAATTATTCCACATGCTAGGCATGTCTAATTTAAATCGTTCATTCATCCATGTCTTCAAAAAGAAAAATTGGATGATGCTCATCGCTTTCGTCGCTGGTTTAGCCTTACAATTGTTCGTTATCATGACTCCAGGCATCCAAGATGTCTTCTCCACTACTAACTTGACATGGCAAGAATGGCTCATCACTTGTGCTCTTGCTGTCTTACCATTAATCGCTCATGAAATTTATGTTTTCATCAAATGGTATCATAAGAAATTCCCACGAAGTGAAGCCCCTAATTAGTGATAATAATTAACTAAAATCAAAAAAAGAGTTGTCGATATCATGTGAACTAGTCAAGCGAAAGTAGACAGTTCAAAAAGCCCTAATACCCCATGTCATGTTTATACTGATATGGGGTTT
>CALVPP010000053.1 GCA_944351395.1 uncultured Bacilli bacterium | reverse complement strand
GCGATTTCTTGCGATTTCGCTTCTTTTTGCAAATTAAAAGGGGCTAAGTCACCTTATAGGTTTCTTAACAGCCCCTTCCTTATAAATACAATTTCTTAAACTCAAAATTAATAATTTTCAGCACGAACTTCGAAATAAGATTTCGCATGCTTACAAACTGGGCAAATCTCAGGTGCGGCTTTGCCGACGTGGATGTGACCGCAGTTGCGGCATTTCCAGATGACGACATCTTCTTTGATGAAAACGCGATCAGTCTTTAAATTTTCGAGCAATTTAAGATAACGTTTTTCGTGTTCTGCTTCAATTTTAGCAACGCCTTCCATCTGTGCGGCAATTTCTAAGAAGCCTTCTTTACGAGCAGTTTCGGCCATCTCTTTATACATCGATGTCCATTCATAATTTTCACCATTCGCTGCATCGATTAAATTTTCAGCAGTCGAAGGAACAGCTCCATCATGAAGAGCTTTAAACCAAAGTTCAGCGTGCTCTTTTTCATTCGCTGCAGTCTCTTCGAAAATAGCGGCAATTTGTTCGTAACCTTCCTTACGCGCTTTGCTAGCATAATAAGTGTACTTATTACGAGCTTGTGATTCACCTGCGAATGCAGCGAGAAGATTCTTCTCAGTTTCTGTGCCTTTTAAACTTTTAGCCATATTATTTTTTCCTCCTATCATCTAAAAGTATAATTCAATCACCTAACCTAAACAAGTTAGATGCACTTATCTAATTTAATAATTCATTCGGTAATTCAATATATTCATAATTCGTCTTGTTATTTGGATTGCTAGCCACTCTTTTCATTTCGTTATAAACTTCATCACGTAACTTCTTCACCGCTTCTTGACGAGGCAAAGAAGTGTCTGGATAAAATGGTCCACTTAATGTGACGTCAATTCTTGGCTTCTTAAATGGCCATTTAGCAGGCCTATAAGTCGTAGTGGCAACGACACATGGTAAATTTAAATTCACTGGATAATGGAAAGAACGTGTCCCAAAATTACGAATTTTCGTCGCAAACGGCCAAATGTGTTCTTCTGGATACACTAAGATACAATTTTTCTTATCTATCGCATAATATTTGATCGCATCAACAAATTTACGAGTGCTAGATAAGTCTTTAGGTACAGGTATAGCACCTAGCATTTCCACTATTGTCTTAACGCCAGTAATACAGAACGTTTCTTCTGATGCAATAGTGGTCACCTTACGATAAGGATTACATAAGACGACATGCGCTCCTAAATCCAAATTTTGCGTGTGATTAGCGTATAAGAAATAGCCCGTTTTCTTTACCTTCTTCATCACTTCTTTACGATTGTGAATTTTCGTACCATGAACAATTTTGGTGATGAGTCCGACGATCGGAGTGGCGAATATATAATAAAGAATCCAAGAGAAAAATCTAAAGAAAATATTCTTATGAATATATTTGATCTCTTTTTTAAATGTTTTCTTCTTCGGTTTAGTCGGAGCAAAATCATCATTTAATTCATCAGTGTAATAGATGACTTTAGTTTGAAGTGATTTAGTAACTTTAGGTAAATTTTTCTTCGTCTCATGAATTCTAATCGCATCTAAAAGCATCTGTTCCATCTGATTCATGCTCTTTTCAAATGAGAAATGCGAACCAAAACCTTCGTATTCTTTAGAAATACGCGCTTTTTCTTCTGGGTGTTCAATCCAATAAGTAATCTTATCTGATAAATCTTGTTTAGATTTATAGTTAAATAGATTCATCGGGTGAAGAGCGAATCTATTCGTCGCTGAACGAGGTGAATTAGAGATGACTGGCACTAGACCACACGTCAATGCTTCGACACAGGAAATAGCTTCGATTTCGATTAAACTCGGGTGGACGTAAAGATCGCAGTAATTGATGACATCCACTATCTCTTCGCGGCTAAAAAATTTGACGATAGGTGGATTAGGTAATTTACTTCCTAATTTTCTAATTTTATCTGCCTGCGGACCACTACCAGCGAAGATGAGTTGAATCTTATCTTTATATTTGTTCTTCTCGATAGCTTTAATTAAGAAAAGATGATTTTTTTCTTTAGATAAGCGGCCAGTAAAAAGAATTAAGAACTTGCCTTCATATTCTTTTGGCCTTTCCACTTCTTTTTTCTTAAAACGCTTATTGACACCATTAGAGATGACATAATCTAAAACATAGTCATTTTTTAAATCGTCGACGTAATCAGAGATGAATTGCGTCGGAAAGTGAATAGCGTCCACTTTAGAATAGACGTTTTTAAAAAATACTTTATAAACGAATCTATTCCAAAAACGTGAGTTCATGACGAAGAAGTGTGAAGTAACGTTTTCCGCTTGTGCGTGAAAACCTGCCGTAATCGGCTTATCAAATTTAGCAGCAATCTTAACTGCTTTCTTTGCGACGAAGAAAGGAAGCATGATGTGGACGACATCACAATCTTTAATCGCGTCTTCTAACACTTTATCGTCACCGAAAGAAAAAGAAACCCCATTCTTAGCGACATAGTTATTAAAAATACCAAAATTGATAGGAGGAACGACATAATATCCTTCTTTCCCCTTCTTATCTAAATCTGGGCAAACGATACGAACAGTGTGGCCTTTCTCTTTCAAAGTATTGATGAGATTCATAGCCGCAATCGTCGTCCCATTATTGGGCTCGCCTAATACTTCACAGATGATAGTAACAATCATAAATTTACAAATTTAACCTTTAGCATTATATCATAAAATCGTGTCTTTTATCAATGAACATGCAAGAAAAGCAAGCAAGTAAATGTTAACTTTCAAATGATGTGAGACTTTTTAGTCCTTGCTCACCTCTTATTTTAATTAAATCGTTTTTAAGTTCAA
>CALVPP010000052.1 GCA_944351395.1 uncultured Bacilli bacterium | reverse complement strand
CCTCCTTTAACCAAATCATACTAAAAGAAAAAGTAGCTTCACTTTTTATGCGTGTCTACTTTTATCTTATCGGAGCAATATCATGCGTCAACTCTTTTATTATTATCTAGCTAACTATTATTTAATTGAATCTAAATTCCAATGCTTTAAAAAATAGGCTTTAGATGGTCCATTAGTGAGTTCAAAAAGATGAAGGTGAGGTTTAGAATTAGCTTCAATCATTTCAATACCATCTTTAGTAACTGCGACATCCCAACCGATAAGACGTTGATGTTTAAATAGTTTTGCACACTCTAAACAAGCGTTGATTACTTTATCCCAGTGAGGAATTTTCATTCCAACATATTTTTCATGACAATGATAATTAGTGTCTTTTTCCTCTCCTAAAATGTTGACGGATTTGGGATAACATATACCGGTTGTAATATCAACTGGTAATACTTCACTACCAAAATGAGCGTTATCGACAATATTACCTTTCGCACCAATCCTAATTGAAGAAGATAAGGCTCTAATCACATGATCTTTTTCTTTAACGGTATAAATTCTTATGGTGTTTAAACTATCACTAGATAGTTTTTTTAAATCAGGGTGATTAACTACAACTTCTTCTAAAACATAAGGTTTACCTAAATAAGGAAGAACTTCATCTATCTTTGAAACAACTTCAACACCAATCCCACACTGGGAATCACAAGGTTTTAAAATTGCTTTATTATAAGTTAAGAGAAATTTTTCGACATCTTCTTTACTTACTTCTTCCATGTTTAAATAAGCACGGTTAATATATTTTTTAAATAATTCATTACATTTAAATTTGTCATTTAAAATATTAATTTCTTCTTGGCTAGGATTATATTGAAGAAAAATCTTCTTTACCATTTTGGGTGATAAAAATGCTTTTAGATAAGCTTTGCCATAGCGATATTTAGATAAGAAACGATACCATTCCAAATTGCTATGACGTATATAGATGTTAACTAAACATTGAAAGCGCACGGCCCTTTCTTTGATACCATATTGTTTAGCGACCTCAACAATTGGTTGCGAATCGCGATAAAAGTTTTTTATTTTCCTAATAATCATATTTCTCCTCTCCTATAGGTTATGATACTGCCATAATTAAAACATAATAGTTAATTTTTGCAACATTTTAACACTTTGTCGTCATTAATAAACTTTTTATTTTTTTAACTAATTTAAAAAAATGCACTATAATATGTTTATAGATAAAGAAATAAAATATATGCATAAATTCGACCAAAACTGTATTTTTTGTAACAGTAAGAACAAATTCATTAGCTTTTTCTTCTTCCAAATTAACTGATCTTTTTCCTTAGATATCCTTTTTTTGTATCTTTTTTGTGACGAATGAGGAAAATAATCACTATTCCAAGATTCACTCGGTGTACAATTTCTATCTAGTTCTCGTTTTATTGTGGAAACGTTACGCCCAATTGTCTTGGCAATTTTTTTCAATGAAACACCTTGGTTATGCAAATATGCAATACTAGTTCTTTCTTCTATGGTAAGATGAATATAGCTCATATAAACCTCCTGTAAATAAGTGTTGCAACTATATCTTACATCAAGGTCTGTATGAGTTATATTTTTGTTAGAAAGTGTTGCACTTGAATGGTAAATTCACCTCTTTTTTAATTCAAAATTAGCATTTATATAAATGCATCATTTACATTTGGGGTCAAATGTTAGATAATTGTGTTGGTGATATTTATGTTCAATTCAAAAGACTATGTTAATCAGTATATAAAAAACAACTACAAGACTATTAAATTAAGAGTGAGAAAAGACAATCAACTACTCATCGACAAAATTAACTCTGTTGATAATCTTAATAAATATTTGATTGGCTTAATTATAAAAGACATACGTGACAATCAAGTTTATAATTACATAGATAATGATGTAAAAATTGATTTTACTCTATCTAAAAAGATGCAAGTTTTAATAACTCAAGCAGAAAAAGCAGACTTACTTGACGACTATGGCTTATATATGAATCTCGCTGACGCTATCGATGTTCAAGCTAAAAAAGAGGTTGGAAAACACATTTTAAAAGAAAGTCAATGGAATAAATTAATTAGGAAATATCACCCATGATTCAAGTCACTGATTTTTCAAAATGTCCATTAAGCTCTAGGGATTTAGAATATGGGGGTAGAGCCGGAGAAAAAAGAGGTATCATTTACAATGACGACTTTTGGTTTTTAAAATTTCCGAAAAGTACAAACGGAATGAATAACGTTCAAAATTTATCCTATGTCACTTCTCCCCTAAATGAATTTATTGGTGGTAATATTTTTAAAATATTAGGATATCATGTTCACGAGACCAAACTCGGCATTTGTTTCGATGGAAGAAAATATAAAGTTGTGTGCGCTTGCAAGGATTTCATCAAAGATGACAAAAATGAGATATTAATTCCCTACACCGCTTTAAGAAACGATACGAATCCAAAAATTATGAAAGAGAAGCAATCATCCTCTTCATCAGCGTCAAACATTAATGAAATTATCTTTCAACTAAATTACAACACGATATTATCGAATATTCCGCACGCTAAAGAAAGATTTTGGGACATGGTTATTATCGATGTCTTAATAAATAATAATGATAGGAATGAAGATAATTGGGGGGTCATTAAATTTAAAAATACAAACCATTACGAATTAGCGCCAATCTACGATTGTGGCAATTGTTTTTATGGCAAAACCAGCGAAAAAAGAATAAAAGATATTTTATCTAACAAAGAACGTTTAATTAGCAGCGCTCTTAATGGCATCACCGCATATGAAGATAATCATGAAAATCCAATTAATAATAAACAAATTTTGAGAATAGACAATGGCGAATTAAAAAAGGCAATAATTCGCATGTTAACTTTCAAATGATGTGAGACTTTTTAGTCCTTGCTCACCTCTTATTTTAATTAAATCGTTTTTAAGTTCAA
>CALVPP010000051.1 GCA_944351395.1 uncultured Bacilli bacterium | reverse complement strand
GGGAAGCATCCATGTTAGTCTTATGATATAATTCAGTTAACAAACATTTAATGTCTAGGAAACTGGGTACCTCTCAATTGAGGGTCGTTTTCTTTTGTTAATTTTTTATAGATTTCTTTTACAACATTCACATTAACCGAATTTCCAAATTGTTTATATGCTTGTTGCATATTATCATCAGGAATGAATGAATCAGGGAATGATTGTAATCTAGCAGCTTCTCTTACGGAAAGTTTTCTTTTATACTTGCCAATAATAGGTGTTTGAACTAGAGCGACCAGTGCTTGGAAAATATCAGGTTTTTTTACTCTAACACCTGATGGGCGAATTTGAATGACACCTTCCCAAATAGATTTAATACTCTCGCCACATTGCCATTCGAATTTCTTTTCCGTTGGTGTAAACCCTCTGAGGTTATTCCACTTCTTCAGCCACCCATCAATAAAATCTTTATTTCGTTGGTAAAGTTCTTGGTTTTTTCTAACAAAGTCCTTTTTCCATTGTGGAAACGAAGAATTAATAGTTTTGGTTTTAAAATATTCAGACCAAACAGGGAATCCAATAACTTTCACATCGACACCTTGGTAGAATTCATCCCAAGCGGTCAAAACATTTACAATATGGCCGCTTAGTGCGTAATATGGATCACTTTCAGTTGGATCAAGAATGGTATCAATGGTATTATCTTCTTTTTTCTTTAAGTTCTCAAAACTTATTTCTAAAGGTTTATCAACATTCTCAGGATCATAAACGCCTGGAATATAGACACGTTCTCTCACTTGAGGAATACCAAATTGATGAGGAGAAAGAATCAACGCATCTTTTGGAATTCTATATCCCAAAGACCTTAATGTGTCGCAAATAACTTTGAATGTATTCCCGTTGTCATGAGTTACTAAGTTACGAACATTCTCAAGGATGAAATACTTAGGATGTTTAGCATTTAGAATTCTAGCAACTTCAAAAAACAAGGTTCCGCGTGTTTGATCTAAAAAACCTTCTTGTTTTCCTGCTTTTGAGAATGCTTGGCAAGGAAAGCCAGCACACAATACATCGTGATCTGGCACCATATCATCCTTAACATCTCTAACATTAATGTTAGAATCGATACCATAGTTTTGCTTATAGACTTTAATAGCATTTGCATCTATATCCGACGCCAAAACACATTGGCCACCAAAAGCAGTCAACGCTTGATGGAATCCACCAATTCCAGAGAATAAATCTATAAACTTAAAATGTGCCTTTGCCATACACACTATTTTATAAAAACAATAATCAAAAAGCTACCTCTTTTTAAAGAATTTGTTGGGAATAGATTGAAAGAGCCTTAATCATATCTTTTTGAACTTTTAATTTTGGCTTTCTATTCTTCCCATCGGAATTTAGTCCTTGCGCAAATGGATTCTTTTTTAATATGTCATAGACTATTTCATCTATTTTAAGAACGCACAGCATCTCGGGTTTAACAGAATATTTCATCCTCTTGCCATATCGTTCCTTTAGTTCATCAACCGAATCATATCGTTTGCTTGCATCACGAACATAATCGTTCCAGTATCTAGATACTTCATATTGATGATTCGAGTCTTTTTCAGCTTTATAAAGACAACAAATATAATAAACCGTTCCATGATTATCTTTGATAACGGTATCCAAACAGTCAAATGAATTACCTAAAATATCGTGATTTATTTGATCTGCTTTTAAATCACCAAACGTCCATTCAAATTCAGTAAACTTAATATCCAAATCAATATCGCCCTTTTTCTTAGAACCGTACCATTCGATTTTTTCAGTTTTGTGTTCGGCTAAGTATTTTTTAAATAAGAATTCAAAATACCAGCCTTGCCACTCACCTTGTTTGGCATTGGAATCGTTGGCTTCAACCATTTCTTTGAAACAATCTATGCCCTTCCACTCGTTTTTAATTGTGTTTTTAAAAGATGAAACATAATTGTTAATAATTTTTATTAGTTCATCACTATCGACGTAAATAGGATCGTTGGTTAAAGTCTTAATATATCTTACGAATTCATAGGTGTTGAAAATGTGAATTTGATTGCCAAAGGCATCAACTTTTGAGAACTTGCCTGCTTTTTGAGCATATTGTAGATTGATAGAATAAACATGTGCTGACGAGTTGTGACTCTTTCTAGCAGCATAAGTTGAAGGTTCAAAAACCACGAACAATCTTGTGCGATTATAAGAATAAATACCTAAATATAATGTTTTTAAATTGCTGGCAGAATTTTTTGATAAATAATCCAAGTAATACGATTTGAGTTGGATTCTTTTCTTATAAATTGGATGCGGATTGCCCAAATAGGTAACATTACATGCCAAAAGAGCAATCTTGTCATACAAAACAAACTGTTTTCCATCGTCTTTGATTACAGGATTAAAAAGCCCATGCAAAAGTTTCTTAATCTCTTTTGTGGTAAGAGTTTGGTCATAATCAATTACGATATTTCCGTTTCTTAATACCTGTTCTGTCTTCTTCATACCTTTATGTATGATTATACCAGCAAAATACACGATAAGCCACATCATATAGGGTTCATTGATACATTTTCGGCACCCAACGGGATTCGAACTAGTCATTGTACTGGTTCTTTGAAATTGCTTGCCTTACATTAATGTAAAAATTACCTTAAAAATGTATCAAAACCATAGTGTAAACATAGTTCGATTCCCGTAAGTGCCTTCAGTCTTTTGTAGTGAGGTACGCCTCCGACAGGAATCAAACTATGTAAAAAATATGTTTTGCGAACCGTAAAAAAATTAAAAATAGTTAAATATGTATAAAATACATAGGTTTTTATAAGAAAAAAAGCCCTGATTTGTGTATCAAGGCTTTAAATCTAAGATGTCTTTGTGCTATCGCTTTAATACAAAATATAGCAAGATAATACCTTTACTAGAAAACGATACCATTTTCATTCTTAAATTAGTTTTTCACCGCCATTCCAATACTTTATTCCCCAATTATCAAAATCCC
>CALVPP010000050.1 GCA_944351395.1 uncultured Bacilli bacterium | reverse complement strand
ATTGGATACACGGGAATCCTCCTTCTATTTATTGGTATGAAGATAGAATGGAAATCATGTCTTATGGAGGACTAAAGGAAGGTTTATCGAAAGAAGATTTTTTTGAAGGTGTAAGTGATCCTGTCAATAAAGAACTTATGGATGTCTTTGTTCAATGCGACATCGTCGATCGTTCTGGACATGGCGTACCTAAGGTGGTCAAAACCTATGGCAGAGAAGCTTTTAGATTCCTAGGCGTCGGGATAATGGTTACCATACCTTTTGACAAAAAAGGATTTAATGCGAAGGACGATTGCACTGTAAATTGCACTGTAAATTGCACTGTAAATGAAACAAAAGTCCTAAATTTAATAAATGAAAACAATAAAGTGACAATAAACGAAATAACTTCTAATGTAAACTTATCACGTCGAACAGTCCAAACAATTGTTAATTCCTTGAAAACAAAAGGCATTTTGGTGCGTGTAGGTTCAGATAAAACTGGCCACTGGGAAATAGTGAAAAATGATAAAGATAATTAGAATCATTTTATGTTGAAAAATCTTTGATGTTACAAATAATTTTATGTTCGTCACTTTGCCATATGATTCTGATGTAGTTTCCAAATTAAATCAAAATGAGCACCCAGATGAGCACCCAGATGAGCACCCAGAATTTTCTAATAGAACTCGCTAGGAAATAATCATCGAATTAATAAGAACAAATCCATATATAACCTATGATGAAATTGCCTTGAAACTTGGAATTTCTGTAGCGACAGCGCGTCGCACGTTTGTTTCTTTAAGAAAAAAAGCATTATTGCAAACAGAATTAATCAACACGATAAGTGGACATTGAAAAATTAATAAATTTATTAGTGCTATTTTAAATGGCAGAGATGATTTTTGCGGTTATTAAGATGCAGAATCTATGTCAGCAAGAGTTATTTCATGGTTACTTTGCATAGCTTGAATCAAATTAATACCATTGATGCTCAAAATGATGCCCAAAATGATGCCCAAAATGATGCTCAAAAATCTCTAATCGAGAGAGGGTGATTAACCTAATAAATGAAAATCCAAGAATAACAAGAAGACAAATGGCAGAACGAATAGGCGTGTCAAAAGCAACAATAGAGAGGGAATTGTCGAAATCCAAAGACATTCATTTCGTTGGACCATCGAAAACAGGACACTGGGAAATAATTCCTAAAAAAGAGGATTAGCCTCAATTATTAGTGAAAGTTTATGGTGAGGATGCATATATCTTTTCTGAATATTTCATCGATGTAGCAATCCCGTTTAATAGAGAAGGTTTTGATAAAACAACCAGAAAAACAATCAAAATACAACCAGAAAACATAGAAGAGGAAATAATTCAATTAATTAAAAATAAATAGCTGAGGAAAATTTTAGTGTAATTTTGAGAAATTAATGTTATTGACAGCTTCGATTATATTTTTCTCTAGTAGTTAATTACATCATTTGCAAATATATAGAACACTAACACTCATATCGATAAAATCCTCAGTTCTAAGAAAAAAGGAGGCATTATGTTTAATAGAGATTTATATTTAAACAAATTAATTGAAGGTCAAAACAATAAATTAGTGAAAGTAATTACAGGCATTAGAAGATGCGGTAAATCTTTTTTGTTAAATGATATTTTTTACAATTATTTGATTAAAGAAAATAACATTAATCCTAAGCATATAATTAGATTTGCTTTTGATAATGAAAAAGATATCATGAGATTAGATTCATATTTACCTGATAAACCAACTACAAAGAAAGTTAGAGGTCAACTTTTAATCGATAGCAGGAAGTTTTTATCTTATATCGATGATAACACTAAAGAGGATGGCTTTTATTATCTTTTATTAGACGAAATTCAAAACTTAGAAAATTTTGTTAGGGTTTTAAATTCATTCTTATATAAAGATAATTTAGATGTTTATGTCACTGGTAGCAATTCTAGATTTTTATCTAGTGAAGTCGATACTGAATTTGGTGGAAGAGGATATAGAATCCATTTATTGCCGTTATCTTTTAATGAATATTTACAAGGGGTAGATATCGATAAAAGAGATGCCCTAGATGAATATGTTCGTTATGGGGGGATTCCGCTAGTACAATTACAATCTAGTGACGTGAATAAGGTAGATCGAGCTGTTTCGATAGTAAAAGAGACTTATTTTAAAGATTTAATGCAAAGACATCCGACCGCTAGTAAGGATAATCTTGAGGAAACTTTATGGGTTATCGCCTCTATCATTTCTGCACCTATAAATCCTACTAGAATAGAAAACACATTTAAAAGCAACTATCATCTTACTGTTATGGATGATACTATCAAGGACTATATAAAATGGTTTGAAGAAGCTTATTTGATAAATAAAGTTTTAAGATACGATGTAAAAGGTAGAATTTATATTGGTACCCCTTTTAAGATATTTTTTGAAGATGTTGGTATAAGAAATGCCATTTTAAATTTTAGAGACGCCGATGAAACAGATTTAATAGAAAATATCGTTTATAACGAACTTAGATATCGAGGTTTTAGTGTCGATGTTGGTTCAGTCAAATTTTATTCTAAAACTGATAGGCTCGATAAAAACAACAAACCTATTTATATAGAAAAAGAAACTGAAGTAGATTTTGTTGCAACTAAAGGTAGCAAGAAATATTATGTTCAAGTTGCGTTAGAAATAAATGATGAAGAGAAAAAAGAACAAGAATATCGCTCGTTAAGAAATATTAATGATTCTTTTAAAAAAGTTATAATTGTGAAAAATGATTCTAAACCATTTTATACAAGCGAAGGTTTTTTGAGAATCAATCTACTAGATTTTTTAATGAATATTAATTCACTCGATTTATAAAAATATTAAAAGCAGCGGTTTTAAATATTGTTTTAGATTCTGTAAATAGCCCCAATAATCACATTTGAAAAATGGATATCTTCTATAATGAAATAAAAACGATCATTAAAATAATTTAAGGCTTTAAAAGAAGATTTAACTATTAATAAATCAAGAATAAATTGATTTGTATGACAAAAACAGTTCTCTTTGCGGAACTTTCTCTTAA
>CALVPP010000049.1 GCA_944351395.1 uncultured Bacilli bacterium | reverse complement strand
CTCTTAACTTTTCTGCAGCACCCCACAAAACATCTTCATTTATAATTTGAGACATATTTTCACCCCTACTTTCATTTCAAAATTTGCTTATTATTCTATCACAAAACCCGACAAATATCGATACTTACTGAGCCTTTTGTACTAAAAAACGTCCATTTTTTCTCAAACACACCAAAAACTTCTCACCAAAGTATCTCCACCACCCCCTTCTACTAGCGCTTAAGCCTAATAGAACAGAGAAAAGTTCGCACTAGTTTATTCGTCCGTACTAGTATAGAAAAGTTCGCAATAGTGCTTACCAAAAGTTTGCACGAGTATAAAAAACACCGCTATTTTGAACTAGTACGAACTATTCTAGTCTCTAATAGTGGCTTAATATCGATGTTTTTAGGATATATTTGACACCCCTAGTATGTATAGAGGTAAGTAATCAAAGATGGTGCCCCCTGCCAGAATCGAACTAGCGACGGATCCTTACCATGGATCTGTTATACCATTTAACTAAGGGGGCTACCTATTTGAAAATTATAGGTTAAAACGACTCAATATGCAATATTCTATTTTCTAAAACTTTGTTTTAGATATGAATTTTGCTTCTAAATCGTAACTTGCGCAATTTACGATTTCAATTTGAACGATTTCTCCAGGTTCTAAATGTTCATTAGTGTAAAGATATATTTTTCCATCTATATCGTCAGGAGCGTTAAACCCGCTACGCACAAGATACGTATCTTTTCTCATCTTTTTAATTACCAATGCATCCATCTTTAAACCGATGTACGTTTCGTTTATTTCTTTAGAAATTTGCTTTTGTAAAGCTAATAATCTTCTCAATCGGTCTTTAGCAACTTTCTTATTCACTTGTTCTTTAAAATCGTAAGAAACCGTACCTTCTTCTCTTGAGTAGACAAAAGCACCAAGATGAGTAAAACGATAGTGTTTAATAAAATCTAACAATTCCAAAAATTGTTCTTCAGTTTCACCAGGAAATCCAATGATAAATGTTGTACGGATGAAAGGATGCTTAATTTTAGCGTGTATTTTATCTAATAAATTGATTGCATCAATTTTTTTGTCGCGTCTATTCATCGCCTTTAAAAGTTCATCGTTCACATGTTGGAATGGTAAATCAAAATAAGGTGTAAGACGCACCTCGCTTGCGAATAAATCAATCAATTCATCACTAACATCATGTGGATATAGATATAAAGTGCGGATGAAACGAAATTCTTTGATGGTCAATAATTTCTTCAATAAATCAACTAGATTATAACCTAGCCCATCTTTACCATAATCTGTCGTATTTTGGGCGATAAGCACTAATTCTTTAATGCCTTTCTTCGCTAATAAAAGTGCTTCTTCATAAATTTCTTCCATAGGTCGTGATTTTAAGTTGCCTCTTATTAAAGGTATTGCACAATAAGAACAGCGATTATCACATCCATCACTTATACGAAGATAGGCACTATTAGGTTCGCTAGATAAAGCACGATTTTTCATATTTAAATCATCATTTAATAAAGGAAAACCTAATGCATCATTCACGATTTCCTTAAAATGAACGTAATCTCTAATAGGTATAAAGCGACTCACTTCAGGAATTTCTTTCCTTAAATTATCAAGATATCTTTCTACTAAACAACCAGTGACGAAAATAGGTTTATCTAAAGAAAGTAGCCTAAAAATAGTATCTAATGATTCTTTTTTACTTGAAAGAATAAAACCACAAGTATTGACGATGATGATGTCAGCGTCTTTCGGCTCTTTTACGTATTCGCAATTTGCATTTAAAAAGCATCCGCACATCATCTCGCTATCGACGAGATTTTTGACGCAGCCTAAACTGACGATACTAATTTTCATTGTCTTTTGCGACCATAAGCTTCGACGAGGAGCGAATAATTATTAAGTGAACGTTTAATATCTTTTAAATCAATTACTCTAAAAGCCCAGTTGATATTATTTACCGTACTAGGTACGTTCGTGCGATAAAAATCATCATAATCTAATAAATCTTGCATCGGGATAATCGCGATACGAGCGTTGCTCTTCAATGTGAAATGAATCATCGCTTCACTCATCGGTAACGCTAAGATGGATTCGCCAAAATTTTGTCGCAAAATGTTTTTAACATTTTCTTGATGATTACTATCTAAATCTAAAAACCAGCTCTTAATCGTTTGATTATCATGTGTACCAGTATATGCAACCATATTTTCTTTATCGACGTACGTCTTATCTTCGATAGTAAATTGAGTGACGTTCATACCTGGCAAATTATAATGATCACGTAAGACGAGAACACTTGGTCTAAGATCACCTAAATCTTCTGCAATGATCTTCGATAAATCTACTTCTTTCTTTAAGAATTCAAAGAAATCATAAGCGGGTCCATCCCACCACTCGCCAACGACGGCATCAGGCCTTCCGAAGGGAATGACATAATAGCTATCGAAAGCGCGGAAATGATCGATTCTTAAGACATCGCACATCTTAAACGCCGCTTTCATACGCTCGATATAGAAACTATAGCCCGTTTCTCTCATCTTCATGAAATTATAAATTGGGTTCCCCCACATCTGACCAAGCTTAGAAAAATAATCGGGTGGTACACCAGCGACGAGTTTAGGATTATTTTTATCATCTAATAAGAATTGATTACGATGATAATAGACGTCATCGCTATCAAAGCCGACGTAGAAAGGAATGTCACCAATCAATTTTAAATTTCTATTTCTCACACGACGTAAAACTTTCTTCCATTGTTTGAAAGCGATGTATTGTAAGAATATCTCGTATTGAATAGCTTCTTCAATTTCTTCGTCACTTTTAAAACGTGTCCATTCCTGCCAAGGTCTTAAGTCATTAATCTTTTTAAGAGCGATGAATCTTGCATAATCTTTGACGAAAGGCTCATCTTTCATGAACTTATTCAACTTTTTCAAATCGCCTCTTTTGACGAAATTATGGAAAGCTTTTATATAATAAACTTCCTTAAATTTTCTCACCGCATCATAATCCACTCTTCGTTCTTTTTCCTTGAATGGACGAGGTGCTTTAATAAGACCATCTTTTTCTAATAAATCTAAAGAAATATAAATCTCATCAATCGCGTGACTCGATAATGGTTGATATGGTGAATTACCATAACTTAATCTGTTCAAAGGCAAAATTTGCCAATAAGTGATATTCGCATCCTTTAAATTATCGATAAAACGATAAGTTTGAGGACCAAAATCACCTATACCATGCTTGTTAGGCAAACTAGCGATAGGCATTAAGATGCCAGCTTCTCTTTTCATAGACGAACCTCCATACAACTATTATCTTATAAATTTTTACAAAAAGATACGGCAAAAAGAAGCAAAAGCTTTGCTTTTTCAAAAAT
>CALVPP010000048.1 GCA_944351395.1 uncultured Bacilli bacterium | reverse complement strand
GATGCATGGCATCTTTCTTATACATTATTTAATAAACACCTACGGAAAAATTCTTGTGTTGCTACGGAAAACGGGAACACGACAAACGTAAGGAAAAGTCACGAAAGACAAAATCATTAAGGTTGCCGTCTTAATGATGTTAGCGATGACATTCGCACGTATATTATAATCTTGGCTTTTCATATGCGAATAAAATATATAATATTTTTGTTATTATTGCTATAATTTAAGTCGATAAATAGGAAAATATATGCGTATTTTAATCGTTACACAATATTATTATCCGGAAAACGTCGTCGTCAGCGACATCGCTAAAGAGTTAAGACGTAGAGGGCACGATGTCACGGTTGTGACTGGTAAACCAAACTATGGTTATGATCAGATTTTACCTGAATATAAGAAGGTCAAATATGAAGTTCTTGATGGCGTTAGGATTTTTAGATTGAATTTAAAAGCAAGAAAGAAAAATAGGTTATCTATCATCTTTAATTACTTGTCTTTTTATTTTAATAGCAGACGTTTTCTTCGACATTTTAAAGAAGAATACGATGTCGTTTATTCCCAATCTCTTTCACCTATCATCTCCGTCAGCGGAGCAAATATATACAAGAAAAAACATCATATTAATCACGTCTTACATTGTTTAGATCTTTGGCCAATCTCACCAGTCATCACTCATGCAGTGGAGATGGATGGAATCTTGTATAAATTGCTATATAGATGGTCGCGCTCAATTTATGATAAGTGCGATAAAATCTTATTGTCATCCCCCTCTTTTATCGATTATTTTAAAGACACTTTACATTTAGAAGAAAAATATTATAAATATATTCCTCAACCTCCATTACACATCGAAGGAGAACTAGATTTAAAACCAATTAAATATCCTGAAGGTTTTCATTTTCTTTATGTTGGCAACATTGGAAAATTACAAGGCGTGGAATTATTGCCTTACGTCATGAAAGAAGTATTAAAAACGCGAAGCGACATCTATTTTCACATTATTGGAAAAGGTCAAAATCAAGATAAATTAAAGAAGAACATTGAAGATTTAGGTGTTCATAGTCATTGTACGTATTATGGCTCGATACCGATGAGAAAGGCACGTTATTATTATCCAGATGCGGATTGTCTATATTTATCACTCATCGACGATGGAGTAGTGGGAAAAACGATACCATCTAAACTAATTTCTTATTTAACTTATTCAAAACCTATATTAGGTGTCATATCAGGTGATGGTAAAAAAATATTAGAAGACACTAATGGGGCAATAATTTCTACATATGATGTTTCTACAATTGTCAATCACGTTTTAGAAATTGCAAATTTAAAAGAAGAAGAAAGAATTAAAATGGGCCAAAATAATTACAAATATTACCAAAGCCATTTTCAACTCGAACGCATTGTCGACATGATTGAAAAAGAATTATTGACGAAGAAAATCTAAAATTTTTGTAGCAACTTTATGAGGACTTAGCCGTGATTCAACGGCTTTTTTAAGTTCTTTACCTTTATTTTCAAGTTCAGTTTCGCTAGTGTTAACTAATTTTTCCAATCCATTTTTAATACTCATGAGGTCATCACCTTCAAAGTAATAGAGATGGTTTTGAAATAATTGAGTGATGATTGGTGATTTAGTTGTTATAAGAGGTCTATTCGCACTTGCACACTCGATGACTTTCGAAGGAACACTTGATTTATCGACATGTTCATATAGAGGGCGAGGGTTCACGTTGAATAACGCACCAGCTTCTAATTTTAAGGAGTAATCGTGATTGATTAAGCCGAGAAAATGTATGTGATGATATTTAGTAGAATATGCACGCATGTTGTTAACTAAATCTCCTTGTCCTGCGATGACGAGATTTAAGTTAGGATGATTCAATTCTAGAAAAGCATTTACTAAAGTATCTACCCCGTAGCGGTGGAACAAAGCACCACCAAGAAAGATGTATGGTGAATATTGATTAGGTTCATATGTGTAAGGATTTTCACTCATGATTCCTTCTATGACCAGTTTACGCTTAGCAAATGGTGTTAATTTTAATAAATTATCAGTAAGAGCAATAACATTTCTTACGTATAGGTATTTGTTTTTAAGCGATCTGGCGTAGCGCTTGCCACCATATGTCAGATTAGATGGATCATCAGTTAGAAGCATTACTTTTCTATTCTTACGAAAATAATTGGTCACGGCGAAAGTGGCTGGTCGATTTAGACCATCGTAAATGATGATGTCATCCGGTTCTATAACTTTTTTAATAGTTTTTCTAATATTTTTTCTCAATTTAAAGAATTTGTAGGTTTTTGAATATGAAACTTTAACATAATGAAATGTTATATCATCAACTTTTTCTTCGTGAGCTTCTATTTCTTTCTTATTTGTTAAATAAGGTGATAGTGGAGGAACACTTACCGCTTCTATTGGCACGATTTCCTTAAGAGCGTGCATGAGATTCCAATGAAAATTTTGACCAGAAGGATTAAGAGCTTTTTTATCTGGCTTATCGCCTTGAAAAAAGTATTTTGGATTGATACAGGTTGATAAATAAACTATTTTCATAATTTTTTTGAAATTACCTCCAAAATATGATCATGGTCAGCGATCATTTTCTCAATAGTGTTTTCTCTAGCTGTTTTTAAACAATTCATGGCAAGATTCTTTTTATGAATTGTCTTAATATCTTCGAGAAGTTGATTTTTATCACCGCTAGTATAGATGTATCCGTTGTAACCGTTTTTGATAAGTTTTAGGCTCGCAAGTGCACGATCACTGCTAATGACAGGTACACCATTAGCCATCGCTTCATTGACGACGTGTCCGTAAACGTCTTCTAATGTTGGAAATAAAAAGATATCGCTCGCTTTTAAATAGTCAAAAACCACATTGCGATCTAAATGATTGAAGATAAAGATGTTCTTCGCTTTCTCTTTTCTAATTATTTGTAAATAACGATACATGAGAGGACCACCGCCAAGAAGAATGAGATTATTATCTTTTGGCATATAGTCGATGAAAAAATAGATGAGATTAGTGAGATTTTTAGACTCGAGAAAACGAGATACACATATGAAGATATTCTTAGTCGGCAAATCTAATTTTTTACGCAACGCTACTTTTTCATCGTGGAGTAAGGGTTTAGTTAAAATTTCATTTTCGTAGATGGTTGAATAAGTATATAGATAAATATTTTCTTCTTTCGCACCATAATAGGTTAAATATTTTTTAGCTTCTACTGAAGGAGCAAAATAAAATTGAGCATTTGAAATGAGATTAGTTTTTAATTTTTTCTTCCAAGTTCTTTCTTTATGAATAAAACCACCATTGACGTAAATAGAATATGGTATATGATTCCTAATCATATATTTAATAGCTTTTATCTCAGCAAAAGTACTATATCCATTCATGATTATGAGATCGTATTTATTTTGTTTTAAATGAGTTTTAATACCATTAGAAATAAAATTTTCTTCTCCAACATTGATTCCTTTTAGAAAAATATGAGGAAAATGTATTTCTTCGTTGTAGAAGTTTTTAGCCCTACCGCTAGAAGCTTTTCTTTCAAACACTACAAAAATGTCATGCTTCTTAGCAAGCTCATTGAATAGTCTTACTTTATAAGGTGCCGGATGGTTAAAAACGATGCAAATTTTCACAAAATAATTATACTATAAATTATGAATTGTGGCACGATGAATTGGTCTATCTTATTCGATGAGATAAAGAAGAAAGATTACGCAATTGAGTTGCATAAAT
>CALVPP010000047.1 GCA_944351395.1 uncultured Bacilli bacterium | reverse complement strand
GCTATGTCTTATTACATTGCTAAAGGTTTCTTCGATACGATTTCTAAATCGTTAGATGAAGCTGTTCTCATCGATGGTGGCACGAATAATACTGTCTTCTGGCGTATTATTCTTCCTTTATCAAAACCGATCGTCATTTACACAATTTTAATGTCTTTTACCGCTCCATGGGGCGATTATATGATGGCTGCTTACCTCGCACAAGGTAACCAAAATCTTATGAACGTCGCTGTCGGTTTAAGACAGATGATATCTAAAGAGGACATGCGCACGCAATTCAACACATTCTGTGCTGGTGGTGTCTTCGTCTCCATTCCTATCTTAGCCTTATTCTTCTGGCTTCAACGTTACTACGTTGAAGGTATTGCCGGAGGCGCCGTTAAAGGTTAATCTTATGCCTAATAAATTCTTTCCCTTATCAATTGTCGCTATCATAAGTATTACGGCTCTTGCTAGCTGTGATAATACACCGGACGTTCCACCCGATCCGCCTTTTGAAAATGGAGAAAGAATTCCTGAAGATCTTACTTCCACAAATATCATCGATGATGATTATCGTAATTTCTATGAAATTTTTGTCGGTAGTTATTATGATTCAAATAGTGATCACATAGGTGATTTACGAGGTGTAATTGAGAAGTTAGATTACATTGAAGACTTAGGCTATAACGGCATTTGGCTCATGCCTATCTTCACTTCACCTAGTTATCATAAATACGATTCTGCTAATTATTTTGAAATCGATCCAAATTACGGGACGATGGATGATTTAGAAGCACTCGTCGAAGCGTGCCATGAACGTGGCATAAACATCATTTTAGATCTCATGATTAATCATTCATCAGTTACAAATCCATTATTCAATGATGCAGCAAAAGACTATGTTAGATATTTGAACAATCCTAATAGTTACACTACACCTTCAACTCGTTCTAATAAAGATTGGTACGTCTTCAGAGATTCACCAATGAATGGCTATAGTGAATTAAACGTCGATGGGAAAACGATATATTATGAATCTAATTTCTCCCCTACTATGCCAGAATTTAATCTCGATAATGATGATGTTCGTACTTATTTTGAAGAAGTTGCTGCATATTACTTAAATCTTGGTATCAACGGATTTAGATTGGACGCAGTCATCTATTATTACTACATGAATCATGAGAAAAATTATGAATATCTCACTGAATTCCACGACTATTGTGCAAGTATCAAAGAAGATGTCTACATCGTCGGCGAATGTTGGCAAAATAATTCTGTCATCAAAGATTATTACGCTAATACGACATTAGAATCTTATTTCTATTTTGGAACACAAGGTCCGACAGGTGATATCGTTTATTCCACTGGCAGTAATGGTGCATTTGCTGACATCTACTACAATTCTATTGTTACGGGTATGCCAGAAAATACCATGGGTCCAAATAGCGTTCCTAGCGTTCCTGCCCCATTCTTAGATAATCATGACGTCAGTAGAATTGCTAGAAGTAACGTCGAAGAAACAAAATTCTTCTATGGACTACTAGCGATGATGAATGGTACTCCATTCACTTACTATGGTGATGAGATTGGGATGGTTGGATCTAAAACTGCTACTTCTGATTTAGATGTAAGAACTTACATGCTCTGGGACGAAGGTGATTTCGAAGGCAAATGTAATAGTCCACAAGGTGCAAATGAATCTTATATTCATCCACCAGTCGATGAACAACTTGCGGACGATAATTCCATTCTTAATTACTACAAAAAAGCTAATTTACTAAGAAATCAACTTCCCGCTATTGCTAGAGGCGAAATTACTAATGTAGGCACGAAGACAAAACTTAATTTAAATTTCGTCAGTCCAACTAGCGAAGACAATAACTTTTACATGAATATTGAAAAGACTTATGGTGACGAAGTCATCAATATCATCATTAACTATAACACGAATAGATTCGTCACCTATGATTATTTAGAAGAAGGGTATAATGAGGTAGTCGGCCAACTCGTAGTCGACGCCAATACATATATCGGCTTAGACGAAGAAGGTAATCTCTCCCTTCCTCCAAGAGCCATTGCAATTGTAAAGCAATAAAAGTAAAGGAGAAGTACATATGGCAAGCTTAAAACTTGAACACATCTACAAGGTGTATCCAAACGGCACGAAAGCCGTGAACGACTTTACGATGAACATCGATGACCAAGAATTCATCGTCTTCGTCGGACCATCTGGTTGTGGTAAATCCACTACACTAAGAATGATTGCTGGTCTAGAAGAGATCAGCGCTGGTGAACTTTACATCGGCGATCAAATCGTGAACGATGTCGAACCAAAAGATCGTGACATCGCCATGGTTTTCCAAAACTATGCTCTTTATCCACATATGACAGTGTATGAAAACATGGCTTTTGGTCTAACTCTTCGCCACGTCCCGCGCAACATCATCCATGAAAAAGTTCTATGGGCCGCTGAAATCCTCGGCTTAAAAGAATATCTAGACCGTAAGCCGAAAGCGATGTCTGGTGGTCAAAGACAGCGTGTTTCTTTAGGTCGTGCTATTTTACGTAACCCCAAAGTTATGTTATTAGACGAACCACTTTCTAACCTCGATGCCAAATTGCGTTCTCAAATGCGTAGTGAAATTTCCAAATTGCATCAATCATTGAAGACGACCTTCATCTACGTCACACACGACCAAGTCGAAGCTATGACCTTGGGTACCCGTGTCGTCGTCATGAAATTAGGACGTATTCAACAAATCGATACACCAAAGAACCTTTACGATTATCCAGAAAATAAATTTGTCGCAGGCTTCATCGGCACTCCACAGATGAACTTCTTCGACGTCACTTTAAAGAGAGATAATGATAAAGTTGCTATCACATTCGTCGATGAAGATGTCGATAACCAAGTTATCCATATCCCATTCAGTGAAATGCTCAAAGTTCATAAATATTACATGAATGGTGATAGAGTCGTCACGATGGGTGTAAGATGTGAAGACTTGTCCATCGAACCAGAAGATGTAAAAGATGGTAAGAACCTCATCGATATGCGTATTACGCACTTCGAAGAATTAGGTAATGAGACACTAGTGTATGGTGATTTATCGATGAAAGAAAAAGGCATCATGGATTCACCGACTAAAATCATCGTTAAAGCTAGTTCAAAACTAGGTCATAAATCTGGCGATATTGTCAAAGTTCACGTGAACGTCTTAAAAGCCCACTTCTTCGATCATAAAACAGAATT
The DNA here is from genome assembly GCA_944351395.1 of uncultured Bacilli bacterium. Classification (GTDB taxonomy): domain Bacteria; phylum Bacillota_I; class Bacilli_A; order RFN20; family CAG-826; genus CALVUG01. Next base: position 794 of record CALVPP010000047.1, on the reverse strand, counting down.
ATCCATCTCTTCAAGATTACCAAAGACGAATATCTTTGCAATTAACGTAAATAAAGGTAAGATTCATATTCTCGGACATGATATAACTTTACCAACCGCTATTAAAGAAGCCTTACCAGAAACTTATAAGGGAAGCATCGACCTTCCTGTTAGAAGCGTCAAAGTTGGGGAAGGTGAATTAGAAGCTACTATTTCTCGTCTTGAACGCATCAATGATTTAACTCTCGCCTATCTCGTCATCGGTGAACATACATTCTTCGCTTTAGTAGACGATAAGCAAAAAGTTGGCGATAAAGTGAAAGTATTCTTAGATCTTAAAGATGCTTCATTCTCTAACCTCGATGGTGAGGCTCTTGCTCCACTAAAAGAAAGAGATGAATTAATTGCTAATTTCATCAACTTTAGAACTGCTATTGCTAATGTGAATGAAGGTTCTAATAAGGGTGAATATAACGAAACAGCTAAGAAATTCATCGCCGAACGCGATCATCGTATTGAAGTAATTACTAAACAATATGATGAAAAGATTGCCGCTCTCGACGAAAAATATGCAAAAGAATTAGAAGAAGCAAAAACGATTAACGTCGAGGAAGTTCGTGCAAAGAATAAAGAACGTTTAAATTCTGAAACTATTCGCATTAAAGGCGAATTAGCTAAATCGTTAGAAACGGCTAAGAAAGAATTAGATGAGCTAAAAGCTAAACATAAAGAAGCAGTCGCTAATATTAAGAAAGAAGTTGCTGATAATTATGCAAAACGTGTACAAAATGAAAAAGAAGATTATGCACGTGCAC
>CALVPP010000046.1 GCA_944351395.1 uncultured Bacilli bacterium | reverse complement strand
CCTCCTTTAACCAAATCATACTAAAAGAAAAAGTAGCTTCACTTTTTATGCGTGTCTACTTTTATCTTATCGGAGCATAATCTTAATTTATCTTTTTCTAAGATGACCTTTCCTCACCAACTCATGCGTTTAATTTTATTAGAACAACTATTTCGTGCTTTTAAGATTATACATCACGAAACTTATCACAAATAAAAAAAACATCTGATGATGTTTTACTTATGAATAGGAAATATTAATTAGTCGATGAGACCAAAATGTTTCATCGCTTTTGCCCAACCATCTTTATCACAATCATCAGTGACGTAGTCGGCAATAGCTTTAACTTCGTTTTTTGCATTGCCCATAGCGACAGATGTACCAGCAAATTGGAGCATTTCAATGTCGTTTAAAGCGTCGCCAATACATAGAATATCGTCTTGTGACCAATGAAAATAATCTAAGACAGCAAGAATACCTTTTGCTTTATCGCTATCTGCTGGCATGATATCAACTGCGTATTCATCCCAACGTGCCGATTTACAGTTTCTTAGGTGTGGTAAAAATAACGATTCATCTAATTCATCACAGAAAGCGATAGCCTGGTAGACCACTCTATCATAATGGTCTTTAAAAGTGCGAGGTTGAGGAAATCTCGTCCCATATTTTTCATGAGCCTGTATAACTCGATCATCAATATAATTGATGTGACCTGCATCTTCTTCGATGAGTGTAAGACCAAATTTTAGACGTTTGGAAAATTTGATAAGAGCGTCGACGACATCTTCTGGTATTGGGTAACGATAGATAATTTTTCCATCTATAATTGCGTTTGAACCGTTCATGGTGATGAGTCCATCAGGATGGACGATATCGAGAATGCCTGTCTTACGGATGAGATAGAAATTTCTACCAGAACAAAGGAACAATTTAATGCCTTTCTTTTGCATTTCTTCAATGGCCTTAATCGCACTTTCAGGTACTTTTTTCAATTTGTGAGAAAATAAGGTCTCGTCGATATCTGTGATGACAGCTTTAATTTTTTTATTCATCTTACCTCCTTTCTATCTTTATAATAGAATATGACTATGAACTATCCAGAATGGGAACATTTAGAACAATCATTCGATCAAGATAATCCACATTCCACTCTATACGTGTTAAGTGATGGGTGTTCCTTTTATATTGAACCAGCCTACTACACGCAACTCATGGGGATGAAAGATCGTCATCCCGAAAGCTTTTCGCTTATTATAGAAGAAATGATGAACATAGTCAAAAAGCATAAGAGAGTGATATTCACCTCTAATTACGAATTTCCTCAAACAGAAAAAGAAGGATATATATATCGTGAGATAGAAGATGTATGCGATCCACTTCTTATCTTCGTCGAAGATAAATCACGTGGTTCGGATTATGGAGATTAAAGATCATGAAAAGAGCGCTTATCGTCTACGATTTTCAAGATAGAAACGACTATCTTTTGCGTGCTTCTATCAAAGCTTATATTAAAGCACTTGCCTCTTTTAGAATTAAAGCGAGACCATGTCACGCCACACGAGTGATGAATTATCTTAAAGCGATGCGCTTTGACATCGATCTCGTCATTAATTTTTCGAAATTGGATGATGAAAATTTGACTAGACGTATCGAACTAAATTATGTTCCTGTCATCAATTCTAGCGCGATGAGAAGAGTGCTAGATGATAGATATTTGTTATTAGATTTGCTTGAAACAAATAAAATTGATCACACAAAAATGATTAAATTACCTAAAGTTTTATATGGAAGAAGTAGGTCTTATATCAATACGATTAGATTTTTAGAAGAAAATGACATTAATTTACCTTTTAAGATTCTGCCTCGTCACACAAAGGATGAACCTTTTACTGGCGTGGTAGAAATTAAACATCTAGAAGATTTACGATTTTATTTAGAAAATCTTCCGCGTTATGAATTAATCATTTTACCAAAAGAATCTAATTACATTCGCACTTATGTTCTTTATGCATCACTAGATAAAATAATCGCCTATTTTCTTTTAGAAAAAGATTATGCAGGTAGATTAGTATTAAAAGGCATTAAGGATAAACAATTACCTAAAAAGGTTTATCTTTTAGCTAAAAAAATACAAGACAAACTATATCTAGATATTGCACGTATTAAAATTGGTGTCGACCAAACTGGCAAATTAGTTCTTTTAAATATCGAAAGCGGTCTAGATTCTTTGCGTTATGAAAAAGCCTCACGTATTGATTTAACTTATCAAATTGCTAAACGCATCAAGAAAAATATTTATAATCTCATCGAGAGGTTAGAAAGATAAAAAAATGCCACACCTCACGATGTGGCATTTTGTTTCAAGAGTTTAGAAATTAATTAGAGAATGGTTACTGAACCATCTTCTTTAACTTCTATTTGATCACCGCTTTTAATAGTGTTTAAAAATTCATCACCTAATTTGTCTATGCAGATAACTTTCGAATCATTCCACACTTTAGCGAGGACGATACCGCTTGCCGCTAATGAATCGATACTTTCTGAAAAGAGAAAACAGCTTGGATTAATACCCATCGAACAGACGGTTTGAATGACTAATCCACCAGTAGTGGAACCAATCGTTATAGGCAAACATAACGCTAATCCAGTGATGTTTTTCCCGTATAAATCCGGATTATTTTGATCACTAGCGATAACTTGTTTAGCGTTTTTTAAAGCACTTTTTTGAAAAGTTGCTAAAGTATTAACGCCTTGATGGGAGACGATTGCTTCACCTTTAAAATATCCACCTGCGAGGACGCGACCTTTAAAAGTTTTCATCATTTCTCTCCTTTCGTGATGAGTGCCAAAAGATCATCATCTTTATAATATCTAGCCATCGAGTAAGTTCTTAATTTATTGGAATTAGTCATAATGCGTTTGCTATGTGTAATAGGATTATTCGTGTACATAAGAGGGCAGATGGACGACAACTTAACTCCAAACGAGATGAGTTTAGGATAATATTCACTTCTCATGAATTTTTCTTTGACGTCTGGTGCGCATGTCATGATGACTCTTCTATTAACTTTTTTCTTATTAACGTCATTTAAACCTTTTTCGATTTTTTTCGTCCAATTGATGAGTTGAGAATAGGTGAGGTGTGGACAACCTATGAAGACGAGATTACCTCGCTTATTAGGTTTCTTCCACATGATAGGATATGATTTATAAACTCGTTCAATTTCCTCATCATCTATGACGTATGTCTTCGCGTCTTTTGTGATGAGCTTTTCGCCTAATTCTTTGGCTTCAGGAGTAAGTTTATCGATGTGATAAAGTCCCACTGCACCATTAGAAGCACTAGCAGCACCAAAATCTTTTAGATAAGCTTTTGTTTCATCGTTCAATTCATGACCGAGGAATTTGTCTAGACCGATGACGTAAGGAACATCTTCCATGACTTTCATCCCGATAGCGGATCCAAGTATTTGGGCTTCTGGTAATTTAGTAGTCTTAAGTTCAACACACCAAGTGGCTTTTCTACCTTCATCAGTGAGTAAACCAAAATATGGGACTTTTCCTAATACAGAGCCGAAAAGATCTAACATGCCAGAATTACGATTACATCTCGCTCCTAAAACTGAATTAGCGTAAACGACCGCGCTGCTTTCAGCCCAAGAAAGGATATCGCCCATTTTAGGAATGTTACCTACTTCATCTAGATAACACGTACAACTGAATGCGTTCTTATTTTTAAGACCAACTTTCATCAATTGTTCCTCGTACATATCTTGTTTTGAATACATGATTTTAGAGAAGACTAATTTTTCTAACAAATTGCATTTGACATTCTTATAATCGATAGGTCTAGGATCTAGAGTGAATGGTCCTTTTGTCTTCAAATTATCTTGGATTAATTCATCCATCGTTTTAAATAATGGTTTCAATAAACCGATGCCAAAAGATGTGACGAGATGACCTTCATGATGGGTGACAGGGACGAGTTTTGGTGCATCAAAAATATCGCCAAAACGGACGACGGTCTCCATGACCTTAGCGAGAGTGTCACCTTTTTCACCGCGTAAAATAGCCATCTCTTCATCGGTTAGATGCATTTTAGGTGTATACATATTTTCCTCCTTATCTTTATCTTATTCCACCGATGTATTTTAAGTAAAGATTTTATCTTTATTCTGGTTCCTTTAAATATGCAAAAAAAGATTATATTTCCCGTTTTCCGTAGCAACACAAGAATTTTTCCGTAGGTGTTTATTAAATAATGTATAAGAAAGATGCCATGCATC
>CALVPP010000045.1 GCA_944351395.1 uncultured Bacilli bacterium | reverse complement strand
ATATTTAAAGAAGTGGTTAGGACTTTCAATAGCAGGTTTAAATTCAGAATCTTCTGAAAATATATATAAAAAATTAAAATCTTCAAAAGATGTTTTTTCTATCTTGGCTTCCTTATATCTTGCAAACACCCATTTCGAACGTTTACGTGACTTGGTTTTAAATGATTTGAAAGGCTATACTACCGATAAAATTTACTTTTCTGAAATATATTCTTTGATTAAAAACAATGTCAACAACATTGATAATCAATCGATAAATAAGGTATTAATATTTATTGATAACATCAATTTTGGAAGTGAGTATCAAACCGTCTTTTGTAAATTAGATTTAATTCAACTTCTTAAATATTCCTTTCCGAATAGCGAATATATTGCAAAAAAATTCAACGAACTTAATAAGTTCTTGATCGATAATCAGCTGGAAGAAACGTACAAGAATGTTAAGCCATACGATCGAAGCAAAAGCTTTTATATTTCAACTTCATGGGATAGATTAGAAAATTCTAAGTTGAAAACAAAAGTATTATCGATGCAGTTAGATGAATTTGTTAATTATTTAAAAGGCTTATCTAAGTCTATAAACAATTTTGAAATATATGAATTATCGAATTATTTCGATGACTTAGTTGATAAATTCAATTTGTTTAATGATGAAATCATTCATCGTTTGCATGGGGCACCTAATGTTTTTTTAGACTTCATGCAGACACGTGTTAATAAACTAGATATAGATTATGGAAGGAAATTCGAGTTACTAAAGCAAATAGAGAGTTCAAAAGAATCCATTGAATCCCGAACATCAATGCTTAATAGTTTATATTTTTTAGTAATGCAAGAAAATGAAACTGATTCTAGTACGAATGATGCTATTTTCGAATATTTAAAAAATATTGAAATTCAAAATAAAGATTTTTGCTTCGCAAATAATGACAGCATTTTTTCTAATGAAACATTTTTGAAATATACCGTCATGATACATATATGTTCAGAGAATAATTTTACGTATTTGTTTAAATTATTTGATACTTTATTAACTGAGAATAATTGCTATTTAAAAGCGGCAATTGCTTCGCAAATTCATTATTTATGGAATATTGACAAGGAATGGGTTAAAGAAAATATCATTTCTATTTTCAATAACAACTGCGGGAACCATAATTTATCCTTTTATGCATTTATTTTTTCACAATGTTACGAGGTTGAATTTGTTAAATGTATTTTTGATAACGGAATATTAGAAAACCTTCTTAATTCAAACGAATTTAAAGATGTTGCTTGGAAATATGCATACTTATTGTTAGGTAATTTCGTCTATAAAAATCACGATAAGGATATTGTTAAGTTAATATCAAAGACCGATTTTTACAGTAATTCTTTATCTCTTTTGCTTGATTACATAGAACGAACACAGAGAAAAAGATTTGATAAATGTCGTTTCGATCAAATGCTCAAAATTCTTATGTCAAACGATGTAAGTGATGAGAATTCTTATCATGTAGGTATTAATTTATTGAAATTTTTGGATGCTGACGAGATTAATGATATCGAGGTTGATTATATTTGTTTTTCCTTTTCAAAGCATAACAGCAGCTTTAGTTGCAAACAGTTATACACAATTCTTTCGTCAAAAAAATTTAATTACATTCAATCTGATAAAATTATAAAAGCATTTTTAATCAATCTTGAGGACTATTTTTATAATGAAGACGAGATTAGTCATTTGTTTGAATTAATGCAAAATATTGACGATAAGAGAATTGTATTAAATGCACTTGGAAAAAATAATCCAGGATTACTGACAAAGCTTAAGATTTGAATTTGAATTTAAGTTTTATTTCACTCTATAAGCATTAATTTTTTGTGTGATTTTAGATAAATTCTGATAGTCCAGATAGTTCATAAAATATATTTTTAATTTATGGATGCAGTCATAGCATTACATTATGTAAAAATGCTAATCAATAATGGTACTTTCTACGAATTGGCGTTTGAATTAGGATGGCTATCTAAACTAGAAGAAAAAAATAATTATTCATGTCCCAAATTTCTCTCATACTTTGTCCGGTTGAAATTTAAATCGGTCTCTATTTTTAATATAATATTCTCATATCGAATGAGGTGGTTTTGTTGAAGAATAATCTGTTGTCCTTTATTGAAGAAAACTATAACGATCAGATCAAGGAGCTACTCTCCTCCTGGCTAAGGGAAAATAGAGTAGCGCATTTTAAAATTGAGAAAAGCAAGAGATCCTATTCATTCAACATCACCAATATCAAATACCACGCTTTCAAGGCTTCTATAGATGAAGATGATGTAGTTCATGCCGATATCTATCTTGTGGTTTTTGTTGACTTCAAATATAAAAGAAGCGAATCTGCCCAAATTTATAAATTCATAAAGAAGATAAAGCTCGATGCCGATATTACGATTGGCGATAAGATTACTTTACAGCCAACCAATATTTCTGAATACCAAACAACAAAAAATCCAAAAAGGTATGATGAATACCTGATGCTCAAGATAAAGAAGGAAGAGTATCAAAGCTACGCCGATTCTTTGCTTGGATATTACGATATTAAGCGCGATGAAAACGGAGTCCTCAATGTCGTCGATTTGCTTAAAAACATGAATGTGGGGCTCGAGGTAGGATGCCCAACTTATAAGCATAACGTCTTTGGGATGCTCGTTTTGGAAGATTCCGATTTAAGGCTATTCAATATCAATGAATTCAAGTGGGAAACCAAAAGAATCAAAGCCGATACCATAGTTATTGATGCTAAAGCTGTAAGTGATAATTCCCTTGGTTCATTTAATGTGACCCTTTGCCACGAGTGTTTTCATTTCCATTATCACAAGATGGCTTTCAAACTCATGAGGTTCTTCGACAAGAGAAAACTTTATATCGAGTGCGATGCCAATGGCGAAAATTCAAACAACGAAATCATCAAATGGATGGAAATACAGGCTAACGCCATAGCGCCTCATCTTATTGTTTCCGATGTTACTTTGAAAGAAAAAGCCCTACAATTGATATCCAAATATAAATTCGATGATTGGACAGGAGAAATAAACGTCGATTACATGGAATCTGTCATTAGGGATTTAGCCAAAATGTACGGCGTTACTTATCCATCACTTAAAAGAAGGCTTGCCTCGATGGGATTATATGATGCAATAGGTGCCTTGAATTATATTGATGACGATTACGTAGATAACTATTTGGTCGGTGAAGGAACATTATCATCCAATGAAACATATGAGATAAGCAAAGGAACCCTTATTTGCGCTTTGGCTTGTGACAGGAAGATGAGGGAAGTGTTTTCTGAGGGTTTGTTCGCTTTCGTCGATAACCATATCTGCATCAACTCCGATAAATACATCGAGCAGTGGGGAAGGGATAGGCTAACCGATTACGCGAAGAAGCATATGGACGAATGTTGCATCAAGCTTACTTCCAAGAACGGTGAAAAGATAACCATGCTTGGTAGTTGTTTGTTTAGGGATATCAGCAAATCCATCTACCATAGCTTCGGCAGCAACATCAACGCGATGATCGACTTTGCCAAAAACTTAGAGGAAAACCAAGCGAAGATAGAAAGGATAAATCAGGTCAGGGCAGCTATTCTTAATTTAGATTTCAAAGGCTCATTGAAGTACATAATGGATTATCAGGATATCTCGCAAAAAGAACTGGCTAGGGATTCTGGCGTGGATCAATCGACCATCAGTAAATACCTAAGTGGGAAAAATGACTGTAGGAATAGAAAGACATTAGTGGCGCTTTGCTGTGGGCTTAAGATCGAGACGAGCATCTCCGATATGTTCTTTAAGAAATGTGGCCTTTCTTTGGATGAGTCTGGCGAGGACGGACTATTAAGATACATATTAACCAATATGCTTGAGAACACACCAAAGGAGAGAAACGAGTTCCTCAAAAGCTATGGCTTCAAACCTCTCACAAGCGAGGATTACGATAAATTTGATTACGATGATCTAGATTCTTAAAGAAAATTATGACGGGTGTCATATAGAAATAATCAAAAATATATTGTTTATGACTTAGAGTTAACGCTCTAGGTCTTTTTTTGTGCCTTGTAACGATAAAAACACGATAAATTCTTAACTTTTAGGGTATGCTACCCGTCATTTAACGAATTGAAAACAATGGGTTATCCTAACCTCAGCCAGTTGCAAATGGCACTTACTTGAGAACTAGGGTTCCAATTTGCTCGCTCTCTTTCCTTTTATAGGTAGGACGGAAGTTGACGATGATGTTTGATTTCCTCCTTAGATAGTGAGCGAAAAAAGATTGCTTCTAAGTTCTTAAGTAAAT
>CALVPP010000044.1 GCA_944351395.1 uncultured Bacilli bacterium | reverse complement strand
TTACCAAGGAAGAAAAAGCGACCCCTAGGGGTCAATCAATAATGCATCCCTTGGATACATATATTGTTAATGAGATACCTAAATTATATAATAAAAAACCGCACGGTGGCGGTTTAATGTATATTGTTTTAATTATTCTTCGCTACTAGAGCCTGAGGAAGAACCGTGATAGTCTTCAGAGAATTTGCCTGTATGATTCCAAGCGTCCATGAGAAGAAGAGCGCGCGTACGATTATTTTCATCACCTTCATCGGGGGTGAGGACGAAGAATACTTCAGAAATGACGTCGCTCCATAACTCAGCACCGAAATCGATGAGTAATGTAGTAGGGGTACTAAACGTTCCAGCATCTTGCATATTCATGAGTTCTGTTTCATAAGTAGAACCAGCATTGACGAAGTATGGTCTTTCACCTGCGTCTTCTGCTGCGTAGTTGAATAAGTCACCACCGAGAGGACCATTGTAGAATGTTTCAAATGGTTCATCGACATCATCTAAGGTTTCTAAACAATCAACAGTGTGAAGGCGGAATTGTTCACTACTATCAAGTGGAGTATAGATATCTTGTTTGCCCCATTCGTCGCGTAATACTTCAAAAGCACCTTTCATCGTCTCACAACCAGAGCAATCATCTTGGTAGAAGGAGAGGAAGAATTTTTCACCATAACGATTGATGATATCTTGGTCTTTTGTACCATTTTCACGATAATCTAGAATAGCTTTAGTAAGTTTTTCAACTTCGCTATCGCCGCCTTCTTTCTTAACGCCATTCAATGAAATCTTATAACTGTCATAGAATGCAGTGCCAGTATCTTGCAAAGCTGCTTGGATAGCAGATGTGATATAAGGAATGCTAAAAATGACTGCGAAGATGATACCGACGATGAGTAGTGGTTGAACCCACGCAGTCGTCTTAATCCACTTCCAGATTTTAGCAAAGAAACCTCCAATTGCGCGTAATACTTTCATAATGACCCTCCTCTAGTTAAGTGAGCGATAATAATATTATCACTCGGGTTCGAATAATTCAACGGTTATAATAATAATCGTAAATAATACTATTTATCAAGTAGTTATTTTTTTCTTTTTATGTATAATATACCCGTAAGCATATGAGAAGACTCGCAAAGATTCGCAAAAAATTCGATAATTACATGTTCGATCATCCAATTCTTAGGAATGTATCATTTTACACTGTCGGTCTATTATTTTGTTTACTTTCTGCATTTTTATTATCGTTTTCAATAAGAACATTTATCACTCCTAGTCAGATGATTCCAGGGGTGGAGCAAGGTGATCTTCCTCGTATCGTCTCTGGCGGTATGAGCGGTTTTGCACAAAATATCGTCAAGATTTTTCAGATGTGTGGAGTGACGGATGAGAATCTAGTTAATACTATTCAATCTGTTTTCTACGCTATTTTAAATGTTCCTCTCATCATTTTAGCCTTCCTTAAAATTGGGAAGAAATTTGCTATATTTTCAGCGATAAATGTCGTTGCTACATCGCTATTCATCCAGTTTTTGCCAGCAGATTTTATCGATGGTATATCCATTCACTTCACAAATTCTCTTCTAGCTAGGGGTTTGTTTGGTGGTATATTTAGTGGTCTATCTACTGCTATCGCCTTTAAAGTTAATCAATCAGCTGGCGGCTTAGATATTTTATCTTTTTATTTCGCAGCTAGGAAAAATAAATCGGTAGGTTCTTACATCGTCTTGTTCAACGCTTGTATCGTCGGCTTATACGCTATCTTATCGTTATTTAGCCCAGATGTTTTCCAACTCCATTTTGCTGGTATCGATAATTATGTATTCCCTGATAATTTTTTAACATTATTCTCATCTATTCTCACCTTAACATTATTCTCTATTGTCTACATGTTCGCTTATGCCTTAGTGGTAGACCTCATCAATGCACGTAATAAAAAAGTACAAGTGCAAATTATTACTGAACGCCCTACGTTATCTGATATTCTCATCGCTAACTTCCCTCACAGCGCGACGACTGTGCAAGGTTTAGGTGCTTATTCAAAAAGAGAGAAGACGATTATTTACATGGTCGTTTCGACAAGTGAGACAAAGCATGTCGTAAAAGTCATTCAAACGGCTGATCCAAACGCTTTCATTAATATCATTAATTTGCAACAAGTATACGGTAAGTTTTTCATTCGTCCGATGGAATAAATTAAATTGCATTTAATAACGTTAGTTTTAAAATAATCATCGAGAGGTATTTTTATGTCGCAAAAAAGATTATTAACTTTCCAAGATTACTCTTGTTTAGGCCGTTGTTCAATTACAGTCGCACTTCCTACTATTTCTGCTTTAGGTGTGGAATGCGTAGCTGTACCAACTGCTATTTTGTCGAACCACACCGCGGGATTTAAAAGCTGGACATATTTAGATTTAAAAAATGATTTAAAAGATATAATTCATAAATGGAATGGTTATAAACACCATTTCGACGCTATATACACGGGCTACCTCGGAACAGAACAAGTACCAATCATCAAAGATATCATCGATGAATTAAAAGATGATAAGACTATTGTTCTAGTTGATCCAGCTTTCGCTGATTTTGGAAAGATGTATAAAGGTTTTAATGAAGAACATATAAAGGAGATGAAAAAGCTCATTGCTAAAGCTCATATCATCGTTCCTAATTTAACTGAAGCATGTTTTTTAAGTGATGTTCATTACGATGAAAATATGAGTGATGAAAAATTAGAATACATGATGAAAAAATTAGCTCTACTAGGACCAAAGGAAGTAATTATTTCTGGTCTACACCAAAAAGACAATTTAGTCACCTCTATCATTTATGATAGTGTTTCCGATAAATTCTCTCGTTATTCTTCGATACTTTACGAAGGCATATATCATGGTACTGGCGATTTATTCGCCTCGACTTTCATAGGCGCTAAACTTGATGGTTTTTCCACCCTTGAAGCGACAAAAATCGCACATGATTACGTCGCTAGAGCTATTGCTTACACTCTTGAAGAAGATAAACCAGATGTTTGCTACGGTGTAGAATTTGAAAGAGCGATACCTGATCTTATCAAGATGATAAATAAGGAAAAAAATGATGAACAATAAAATTATAGAGAATAAACAATTTTCAAGAGAAAGAGACTTATATGGTCAAAAAGATATCGTCTTAAGAAACTGTCTTTTTGATGGTGTGGAAGATGGCGAATCAGCTTTGAAAGAAGGGGAAAATATCGAGATTTATGATACTACTTTCGCTTTGCGCTATCCTCTTTGGCACGGTAAACATCTAGAAATATATAATTCGCAATTCTTAGAGACTGCTCGTGCAGCTATTTGGTATAGCAATGATATTGTAATTTCTAATACATTACTGCATGGTATAAAGGCATTGCGCGAGTGCCGTGATATTAGTTTAAAAAATGTCGATATTGTTTCTGATGAATTTGGATGGAAGTGTTTTAATTTTAAAAGCGAAGATATTTCTTTAAAAAGTGAATATGCCTTTTTTGAAAGTGACAATATTAATCTGAAAAATTTTAAGTTCGATGGTAAATATTCTTTTCAATATACAAAAAATGTCGTCATTGAAGATAGCGTTTTACATACTAAAGATTGTTTTTGGCATTGTGAAAACGCTATCATCAAAAATTGCATTATCAAAGGGGAATATCTTGCTTGGTACGCAAAAAATTTAACTTTTATCAATTGTCAAATTAGCGGCACGCAACCTTTTTGCTATTGCGATAATTTAAAACTCATCGATTGTACAATGGAAGGATGTGACTTAGCTTTTGAATATAGTGAAGTATATGCAAAAATAAACTCACGCATGAAATCGATTAAGAATCCGAGAGCGGGTCGCATTGAAGTTTTAGGCGTGGATGAAATAATTCTTAGCGAAGATAGTAAATATCCGACGCATGCAGAAATTGTGACGGACAAGTGAATAACTATTTAGATGATTTGTTTATCTATTTATCGCGGCTTAATTTAATGTTTGAGTGATATATTATAATGGCATCATCTAACGAACGAATATCGTTCATTTTAACGGTTCTAGTTTGTATCAAAATATTAGTTACAAGATGTCTTTGTACTATCACTTTAATACAAAATATAGCAAGATAATACCTTTACTATAAAAACGATACCATTTTCATTCTTAAATTAGTTTTTCATCGCCATTCCAATACTTTATTCCCCAATTATCAAAATCCCATTTTGCATCGTATAAATTGCATTCGTAATCAATGTAATAAATTAAATTGTCATTCTTATTGATAATGAAATTTGTTGGATAATAATCAATATTAAGACCTGCACTATAAATATTAGGAAGCATGTC
>CALVPP010000043.1 GCA_944351395.1 uncultured Bacilli bacterium | reverse complement strand
AATAGATGAATTATTACCTTATTCAAAAGATATTGCAAAATTAATTTAAACTTCGTGATTTTCCGTGATGGGAGATTCCAACCCACGATACGAGTTTAAACTATATTTTGATAGTATTTTTCATCACTTAACTTTATTTATTTTTTTAAATGGGTGTTAATTAACGACGTATACATTGCTCCTGCTTCACTTCCTGAAGTGTACGATGAACTTTATTTTTATAAACTCCACTAAAATAAAAAAATCGATACATAGTATCGATAATTTGCGTTTTTGGTGGAGATGCGGAGAATCGAACTCCGGTCCAGAACTAACTCACCAGTGACCTCTACAGCTTAGGTCGTATTGTAAGTCAACGCCACTTAGATACGATCAGAACTTATGACGTTCAAGGTTCTAATGTTTGATGCACTAATATGAACCAATACGAGTGCACGGACACCTAATTCTTGCGCCTCTTTAACGTGTAGGTGTCACGCGTTTAGAGACGGGCTTGCTAGCGATACGCTACAAGGCTTAAATCAAGCGCAAGCATAAGCAACGCGTGCGTTGCTGTTATAAATAGGATTGCCAGTTATTCTAGCTAAGGTGATTACGTCACTACTCGGCTGCCATCAAAAGCAAGTCAACCCTGTCGAAACCAGGACATCCCCAAATCCGACGCATAATATTATACATTAAATGTATCAAAAAATCTAGATGACCATCAAAGTGCGTACTTCTTATCGTAACGATACATCTTTAGCCAAGCATATCCTAAAGTTAACGCAATGATAAAATCGACGATAATCGTAATAATAGTGCCTACACCTAAATTAAAATCGTTAGTAAGAAGATAATTAGCCGCACCTAATATAGGAATTGTAAAGCATAAAGCGATACCAGAGGCTAAAGCGAGAAGTGTGCTGAAAAATAAAAAGTTCTTCGATGTGTAACATCCAAGAGCGATTAAAGAGGCGACTAAAGGTAAAAAATAAAAAGGAATCAAATATATAGAAGCAGCAAATTGAATTTGTGTAAGAGGGTCAACACCACCAAAAACAATCATCCACAAAGGATAACTATTGTGAAAGTTATCACTATTCTCCACTACACCACTCAAAGGTAAAAAAACGAAGTTTAATATCGATATTATTAAGGCAATTAAACAGTTAATTAAAATTATTCTTTTCGATCTCATGTCATTTATTTTATCACACTGCTAAGAATTCACTATATAATAAACGTTTGAAAAAGACTTTAGATTATTTTATAATCAAACACGCATTAAAATTATGAAAAAGAACATTGCTCTATTCTTCAAATCACTCTTCTCCAATAGCGCCTGTATAAGTGCAGGTAGAGAAAAACCATGGTACGCCGCGGTCATCATTTTCATTTTATCTATCGTCATCAGTTTAATTCCAACAGTCGTCACCTTAGGTAATGCCTACGGTTCATCTTTCATTCCGTCGACAAATTACAATATGGATGTCGCTCTTCAAGACTTCATCCTCGACATCAATGGATTAAATGAAGACGCTGAAGGTAATCCACTCCACGGACCAGTTTTACTCACTGTCCAAGATGATGATACATATGGCAAAAGATTAGAAAATCCCACTTCTTCAACTGGTGCAGAATACATTTCTTGGAGTGAAGCATATGGCTCAAATCTTGCTCCATACGAACACATGTACGTAAGACAAATTGAAGATGAAGATGGTAATATTGTCGAATCAACTGTCGTCGATTTCCAAATCTATTTCTTCGGTGATGCTGATAACGCGACATTTACTCGTTACGTCACTAACTTAGCAGCAGGGCGTGCACCAGACCAAGATGAATCTAGCGAATCCACTTCTAGAAGTGTCTCTTTCATCGCTTTTGGTCGTTATGCTTTTAGAGCACAGATTTATCGCCCTGGTAACACTAGTGCACAAAGTTCATATACTGGCGATTATCTTACCTTGCCCGCTGGTTACACTATTAACAATTTAGGGGATGTCACAATGACAATTGGTGAAGAATCAAAAGTCATCACCGCGAACGATATGGCTAATCCTACTTCCGAATTAGCGCCATATTTCAACCAATGGAAAACTGGCGTCTTCCAAAACTTTAAAAAATTATTTGATGATGGCTATATCACGAATAAAAATACTTCTTGGTGGATGACGACACTCATCACTGGTTCAATATTCATCATCTTAGGATTATTCATGGGTCTTGTCGTCTTCTTCCTCACTCGTGGTAAACGTAATCCATTCCGTTACTTCACAGTGGGCGATTGCTTCAAGATTGGTAGCTGGGCAATGTTATCGCCAGCCATATTAACGCTCATATTTGGCTTCCTCATGTCGCAACTCGCTGTCATCGGATTCGTCTTATTCTATGGCATGCGTATCATGTGGATGAGCATGCGTAGCTTAAGACCACAATAAAATAATTTAATTAATCATTCATTATTAAGCGATCTGAAAGATGGTCGCTTTTTTTAATGTAATTAAAAAGCTCACCGCTAATTCGATGAGCTATTAAGTATTGATATCTAGATGACGCTAATTTGGAAAGTCAGGATAATTATCAGGATCTAAAGGTGTTCCTGGATAAGAAACTATTTCTTCACCATAAGTATAAATATATTCATACGTTTGATATTTATAATTAGTTCCTCCAACGATTGATTCTAACATTTCCCCAGCTGAAGCAGTAATCTTACCGCCTTCTACGAGAAGAGTGTCATTCCTTTCAAAGCGATATTCTTCGTCGATACCATTCGCAGCGTATTGAATGATTTTAAATTCTAATGTATGCTCACCATCTTCTTCTAAATTTACTTCACCAAAATTCGTAGTGAGAGCTAGATTAGATGGTTCATCTTCTAACAAAGATATTGCATAATCTAAAACATTAGAAACGTAAGGTGAGATAAAATCCAAGGCGAGTAATGAAGTACGTGCATTAGAGTCATCAACATATTTGTTTTTATAACCTTCATCACCAAAAACCATAATTTGATACACCATGTCATCTTTAATACCTCTTTCTTCAATGCCACTTAAAGAGATAGTATCGATTGATTGAGTGAATGTACCGCGAATGAAGTTGTCAGCGTACAATTTAAGATTGCCGCTTTGGGTGACAGGAATGCTAATGCCATAATAATCTTCTTGTGATATTTGATATGTTTGCGATGTAACTTCATCATCTAAAAGAAGCAATTGTTCTTTCATTCCTTCTAATATTTCAATATCGTTTGGTTCAGGTGGAATGAGTGGCTCTGGTGGTTCACACGCTAAGAGCAAACCACCAAGAGCGATAATTAAAAAGCTTTTTTTATTCATAAGATTAAGCCTCTTGAATGTAGAAATGATTGACACGATCCGTATCGTTATAACGTAACGTAATCTTATTACCATCTAATGTAATCTCACCGCTATTAAAGATAAAATTTACTTCACCAGTAGCGGTCGAGACACAATTAGTGACGATGACGTTCATACCATCAATTTCAAAATCCAAAGTGACTGTGCAATAGTGTGTACCATCACCATTATAATATTCAAGTTTCATGTGATTTGGTGCAGTCGCGGTCATAAATGCATAAGCACCATCGCTCATGAAATTGTCCCAACGATATGTATTATTAATAATTTTTTCGGTTAATTGTTCATCGGTTAAAGGAGTAGCGAGACGATATTCGACAGTCGTCTTTATTTCTTCGTTAGTCAAACTAAAGAAAGTAACACTCACCATTTCGCTATCGTTGAGTGCTAAAACCTCATAACTATATTCGATATACCCATTACCACGTCCAACTTCTTCGATATTTAAGACGCTTGGATCACTAATTTCAAAACTTAAATCATCCAAACTAGCGCTGCTAGGACGGACGAATATATTGATGGAATCATACGTATAACCAACATATAAAGTACGTACATCATCTTCGTTTTGAATGGCACTACTAGAATCGATATAAGAGATGTTTTGAACAGGTGGAATGTTCACTCCGACATTAAGTTCAAAGACGACACCTGTTTGACTCTCGACGACGATAGTAGCGTTGCCCTGGCCTACAGTTTCAAAGACATTACCTTCGATGGCAATGACATTAGAATTAGAAGTAGATACAGGATATAGTTCGATATCTATCGCTTTCGCTGGAGCGTAGTCTTTTGCTTCGATGTGCACATATTCGCCGAGCGGAAGGTTATTTACATTCACGATTTCTTTATCGCCTAAATCGCCATAAATATAAGCTTGCGCTTCATTCACTTCACTTAAGAAATAATCTTCAGGATTGATGATATTTGCGTTCGTCGACGAAAGTAGTCGATCACCATAAGATAATTCGTAAGTAGTTTCTAAGGTGTTGACGTAGACATCGCTACTTCCGCGCGACTGTGTCGCTTCATAAACTGTCTTTGCACTTGTCATACGTTCATCTTTGACAACTATTTCAAAAGAAATAGAAATTTCATTTAAAATACCTTCATCATCAAATGAATAAGTAAAATCGTCGAGAACGTAAGTAGTTTTATCATCCTTATTCACGACAGTAGCGTTGATACTTATACCTTGTAAATTTTGATTGCCAGTCAAATTGGCCTGGATGAATTGATTGACGAGTAAAGTCGCTTGTTTGCTAAGTTGGCCAGGTAGACTAGATTCTAATAAATAAGACACACCATCGCCTGATGAATCACCGTTAGAAACGACTGGTAGACGATAAGCACTATCGTACCAAATACCTGGCAATAAATCTTCATTTTCGTAATCAGCGACGAGATAAAATACTTTTTGCCCTTCATATGTTCTCGTCGTCGCAAGACGTTTGTACGAATTGTTATAAACTGTACCGCTTTCGTATTCACTCTTAAGCGTTGCGGTTGCAAATGATGTTTCATCGCTATAAATATTCGTCACTTCTTCTACGGTCATGACGTTACCGCCACTATTTTCAACTTCTTTAACATTTACGAGGTTAGAATGAGAAACTTCATTCGTATACAAATCACCACTTAATAAAGTAGATAAATCTTCTAGAGCTATCTTTTCTTCAACTGGTGGATTCGGTGAACCACACGCTGATAAAAACAAAGCAGGGACGAGTAATAATACACCTTTCTTCATAACTTTCGTATTATTCAGTTAAGCCTAGTTTGATGACTGAATAACTTTCTCCTTTCTAGGCTATAATTTCTATATGCTGTGTACCTGTGCTCATAACTTGCCACTAGATGGCTCGGAGAATTT
>CALVPP010000042.1 GCA_944351395.1 uncultured Bacilli bacterium | reverse complement strand
GACAATTATCTAAGACTGCAAGAGCATTAGGGATTAATCGCTATACATTAAGATCTTGGAGAGATAAAAGAAAAAAAAGTCTGCACACCCTTAGAAGTTCTAAGTTTGTATCAGACATGTCGTACAAATATGGCGGAAGCGCAGGGATTTGAACCCTGGCTAGGCTTGCACCTACTATTAGTTTTCGAAACTAACCCCTTCAACCGCTTGGGTACGCTTCCAGCGTTCATCTATGATAGCAAAATATCGTTTCTTTTAAAAGAGTCAATCTTATCATTTATCATTTACATAATCTTAATAGATTAAGCAAAGTTAATAATTTGTATATTCATATTTATTTCCGTTATAATAATTGCCGTATGTTAACGAGTTTTAGTTTAAATACATTCATCAATTGGTTAGAGCCAGCATTTCTTTCTGCCTTCATCGTCTCTTTGGTACTCTTTCTTGCATTAGTGATTTTAACTGTCGTCTTCATCATCAATCGTAAGAGAGAACAAAACTTTGGCGTGACGATAAGAGATCAATCAAATTCTATGCGTGTCTTTAAAATAGACTTAAAAGAAGGAACGGTCTTATACTTTTCAAGATCTAATCTAAAAAATAAAAGACTTTTAAGTCTTGAACAATTTTATGAGCAATTCCATTTCGAAGATCGAAAAAAATTAAGAGAATGGATCGAGGATTTTTTTGACGAAAGAAGAAAACAACCTCCCATGTATTTAGAAGCTGATGTCACCATTTCTAAATCGCATAAAACGAATTATTCGTTGTTAGAAGTTATCCACCTCAATAAAGAAGCGAAAGTCATCCACATCGAGAGCCACATCTTGCGTTATACGATTCCAAAAAATAAAGTGAAGACGACAAGAGGTCTTATCCCCACTATCGAGATGATGAACAAGTATTTCATCATGAACAAACCAGCTGGGACGACATTTCTCATTCGTTTTTATCTTAACGAACACCAATCTGAACATGCGAATAAATCGAATCGTATCATTTTTTCCCAATTAAAAGATCAATTATTCCCGTTTGCTAGTAACAAATCTAGCCGTCATCTCATCGAAGTGGATGAAAACGATATCGCTTTCATCGATTTTAGATTGAATAAACGCCAAGACGCTATTTACATGTCACACGTACTCGCTCATACGATAAAACAATTCATCTCTTTAAATTCCTTATCTTCACAAGTCATTTTTTCTATTGGTGTCGTCGAAAATAAAACGTTCCCGAGTGATTTAGAAAAAATTATTGATAAAGGTATAGAAACTGCATTAGTCGCTAAAAATAAGCGCGAAGATATCGCTTTTTATGAAGATGTGCAAAATGAAGACAAGCTTTCAAGCGTGTACGCTAAAGAGATTAATTCCATCATTAAAGATAAAGCCATTTCCTATCGTTATCGACCGATACTAGACGTGAATAAAAACGATATAATCGGCTATTTTAGCTATGCTAAACCGCTCCACTCCGTCTTCACGACAAGTTATGAAATAAGAGAGTATGCTATGCTAAATGGACAGCAAAAAATGGTATTTTCCGTCATCGCACGCAACTTGATATCTAAGTTCATATCGATGCGTGGTGAAGACAGTAATCGACTATTTTTTGAATGTTTCTACCAAGACAAAGAACAAATATTTAATGTTATTAAACATATAAATAGGGTAAAAGAAATTAAACTCGTCCTTCTTTTCGATGAAAAAGATTTAGCTAAATTTGCTCAAGATAGCGAAGATATTATCAATACATTCCTATCTTTTAAAAAGGAGAACTGGGAAATTGCTCTCAGTTTAAGTGGTCACGATCTTCTTTTATCTAGTGAACTATATAAAATGTTTGACCACTTTGTCGTTGGATCATCTTTTAATCAAGAATTCATGCGTTACCCATCGAAAGTGAGACTATCTTTCCAATCCACTATCGAAAAATTATTGCGCTACAAAAAGCCTATTATCGCTACTAACCTCATCGGTTGGAATACTATTGAACTGATGATTAAATTAGGTATAAGATACATATCTAGCGATGACCTCGCTAATGCAGATGAGATGATTTTGCCAATCGAGCGTAAAAAATTACATAAAATTGAACAAATCGATAAATGATGAAAGAAAGGAATAAAACTTATGGCACAAATTAAAAATGAATCTATCACCCCTCGTGACGTAGATTTTGCTAAATGGTACACCGAAATTTGTCGTAAAGCAGAACTTATGGATTATACATCCATGAAAGGCTTCATCATCTATCGACCATATGGCTTTGCTATTTGGGAAAATATTAAAAAATATCTAGATGAAAAATTCAAAGAGACAGGACATGAAAATGTCTATTTACCAATGGTCATCAAAGAATCTTTATTCAATAAAGAAAAAGAGCACGTCGAAGGTTTTGCACCTGAAACGCTCATCGTCACCATCGGAGGTAAAGACAAATTAGACGATCCTTTAATCGTCCGCCCCACTAGCGAAGTTTTGTTTTGTGAACATTACGCCAAAATTATTAACTCTTATCGCGATTTGCCAAAACTTTATAACCAATGGTGTTCCGTCGTCCGTTACGAAAAAACGACACGCCCATTCTTACGTGGCAGCGAATTCCTCTGGCAAGAAGGGCATACGATGCATAGAACGAAGGAAGAAGCAAAGGAAGAAGCAATTAAGATGCTCAATATCTACGATAAATTAGGCAAAGATGTACTCGCTATTCCTTTCATCAAAGGTCAAAAAACTGAAAAAGAAAAATTTGCTGGTGCTCTAGAAACATATACGATTGAAGCACTCATGCATGATGGTCAATCTTTACAAGCTGGCACGACCCACTTTTTTGGCGATAGTTTCGCTCGCGCATTTGATATTAGTTTCTTAGATAAAGATGGCACTAGAAAACATCCTCATCAATCATCTTGGGGTGTCTCCACTCGCCTCATCGGTGCCATCATCATGGTTCATGGAGATGATAATGGGTTAGTTTTACCTCCTCCTGTCGCTCCTATTCAAGTAGTCATCGTGCCGATAAGAGCAGACATCGATGAAAACGTTCGCGCTACTTCTAAGACAATATATGAGAACTTAAAGTCTAAGGGTCTTAGAGTGAAATTAGATGATGATACATCACGTTCTCCAGGCTGGAAATTTGCTGAGTATGAAATGAAGGGTGTTCCTATTAGATTAGAAATAGGTCCTCGTGATTTAAAAGAAAATAAACTACTCATGGCGACGCGTTACAATGATGAAAAGAAATTTATTTCTTTAGATGATATCGATAACATTCCTTCTATCTTAGACGACATTACGAAAAAAATGTATGATAAAGCAAAAAAATTCTTAGAAGAACACATCCACTTCGCAAAAACTTTAGAACAATTTGAAGAGATGATTAAAAATGGTGGCTATGTTGCTATTCCATATTGTGGCGAAGAGGCATGTGAAAAGAAGATGAAAGAATTATATCAAGTAACAGCTAGAGCAATTCCATTCGATCAAAAAGATGAAGAAGGTATCTGCCCAATTTGCGGCAAGAAAACGCACCGCATCGTCTATTATGCAAGAGCGTATTAACACAATAACATATTGAAAGACGTTTTAGCTTTTGCTAATATTGTTTAAGCACGGAGTAGTACCCAAGTTGGTGAAGGGGTGTCCCTGCTAAGGACATAGGTCGGGTAACCGGCGCAAGAGTTCAAGTCTCTTCTACTCCGCCATCTTATAACTAACATTTGCTCGAGAAATCGGGCATTTTTTATTATGTTGCGTTTCGCTAGTAGATATAAATTGGTTCAAATTGACGATATTTTAAAATTTAGTTCTATTAGAAAAATGAAAGTCTACTAGATAAACGCATCTCTACTAGAGAAATGATACCTCCTTTATATTACAATTCATATTGATTTATTACCAACTATTTAGTAAAATTAAATTGGTAATAAAGGTTGGTGATAATATGAATATAAAAGAGTTATTATCTGAACTATTTCAGTTTTCGAAAGAAAGAGAATGGTTTGACTTTAAAGAAAATTGGTTTGAACCAATTGCACTTGGAGAATATGTTTCTGCACTTTCAAATGCTGCAGCGCTAATAGGAAAGGAATTTGCTTATTTCATTTGGGGTGTTTCCGATAAAGAACATGTTTTAGTCGGAACTAATTTTGATCAATATCAAGACTATAAAAATGAACCATACATTAATTTTTTAAACAGAAATTTAAACCCAAGAATCAAGATAGATTTTTTTGAAGACATTATTGACAATAAAAGAATTGTTGTTTTAAGAATTGAAGCCGCTAAAGATATTCCAACCGCTTTTAATAGAGTTAGATATATTCGTATAGGTTCATCGAAAGATACAATGGAAAAAAATCCAAAATTAGAGAAGGAATTATTTAGAATTTTAGAACATGGATATCCAACGATAGTAAATACAAAATCTCAGTATAATGATTTAACTTTTAATAAGCTTTTTATGTATTATGGTTCAAAGGGGATATCGCTGAGAAAAGAAACATTCAAGAAAAATTTATGTTTATTAACAAAAGACGGTTCTTATAATATTCTTGCTCAACTCCTTTCTGATAACTCGCACTTACCTCTTAGAGTTTCTATTTTTGAAGGTACAACTAAGGGCTCGAATCTTTATTCAATTAAGGAATTCGGATATGATTGCATCCTTTATTCTTTAAAAAATCTTTTGGATTATGGTGATATTTTGAATATTATTCAATCTGATGAAACGAATAGAAAAGAAGAAAGAAAAGAAACTCCTTTGTTTGATATAAAATCTTACAATGAAGCAATAGTGAATGCTGTCCTTCACAATAAGTGGGTTGAAGGCAATGAACCTATGATTACTGTTTTTTCTGATCGAATCGAAATATTATCAAGGGGAACAATTGCACCTGCACAAACAATCGAAGGTTTTTATTTAGGTGAATCAGTGCCAGTAAACGAGAAACTTTCTGAGATTTTTGCTCAACTAAGAATAAGTGATAAATCCGGTAGAGGCGTACCAAAAATTGTTGAAAATTATACTAGAAATGCATTTCAATTTAGAGACAATTCAATTGTTGTGACAATCCCTTTTGACTCAATTAGAAAAGTTGGTAATGAGGTTGGTAATAAAGTTGGTAATAATACTATTGCTACAAGAAAACATGGCTTAAATTCAACAAGAGAAAGAATACTTTCTGAAATGAGGCATAATCCAAATATTACTAAGGCTGAGCTTGTAGTTTTAATCGGTATTAGTGATACAGCAATCGATAATAATATAAGATATTTAAGAAATAACGGATATATAAAGCGTATTGGTGAAAATAAAAATGGATATTGGGAAGTTATTAAAAAATAAGGAGTTAATATGTTAAATATCGGCGATTTAGTTAATATATTTGATATATCATACACAATAGTAAAACTTTTAGGACATGGTAAAGGTGGATATTCATATCTAGCAACAACTGATAATAAAAAATATG
>CALVPP010000041.1 GCA_944351395.1 uncultured Bacilli bacterium | reverse complement strand
TAGTTTGAGATGACTTGAGGATAACACTACTCCCAAACCTCAAAATATTCGAGGTTTTTCGTGGTTATTCTCTAAGAAAATACTACTGTATTTTAAATCAAAAAACAACAGTCTTTATCTATTAAGATGCTTTTTTGGCATTTAATTGAGTCTAAAAAATCATGAGTTTCTATATTTATGATTGAAATTTGTTTGTATGAAATTTCTTTTGTTATGATTTCAATTTCTTCTGAAGAAAAATATTCTTTCATATGCAAGCAAAAGAAGATATTTTTTTCCTGCAATTCAGAATTTACGAATAGAAAATTAATAAATCTTTCTAGAAAAGTTTCTTTATCGTCGCTAAATTTTATATCCATTATCTTGAACAAATCATCAGTTTTTATTTCTTCGTTCATCGATAAAGATATATCTAAATCTAGGGCAATTTTCTTGACTATTATTATTGCTTTTTCTTTTAAAGATAATAAATCACTTTTTAAATCTTCATAATATGTCTTTTTCAAAATTTTATTCAAAGCATTGATGTTTTTCTTCGTATTTAGATTTAAATCAAGAATGTTAGGAACAGCAATGGCGATATCTTCCAAATCATAATTATCTGTTCCTTTAAACATTGAAATTCCACAATCAGTTATAAAATCAAAACATAATGACTCCACTGCTTTGCGAAAATATTCTCTATTTTCAATGGTTAAATTATAGAAAACTCCTGGCTCAATATTTATGTATTCATTTTCATTTAAATTAAACTTAATCTTAATCATAGCTTAATAATCTTTTCATCACTTATAATCACATCGCTGTTGAATTCGCCTAAAATGCAATCAATTGAAGCAAATTGTTTTTCAGTTAAAGTCAAGCAAGAAACAAATCCATCTTTAGGCAAATGAGATTTTATGTTTTTCATAGCCGCATCCACTACTGTTTCATTTAAACACAATTTCGTATAAACACTCTCTTGAAACATCGAAAATCCTTCACTCTTAATATACTTTACAAACTTGGAATATTCTCGATGATCTTTTTTAGTCACCGATGGTAAATCAAAAAATAACACTATACGCATAAATCTATAAATCATAACTTTCTGGAAATTTAATTTTGTTTGTGTTCCCATTATTAAGAGCATCAATAACGGAATATGTGTAAATATTAATTGCATTAGTAAAAGATTGTTTTTGACCACCAATCAAAATTTCACTGGCTAATATGTCAACAATTTTATCTTTATCCACTTCTTTTTCGTCTTTTAATTTGCAAGCGATAATATCCGCAAATGGTCTAAAAGGTTCCATTAAATCGCATGAAAAATTAAATTGATTAAATTCATTTTTGTGATGAATACCTAATTGGGTTAAAAAGCCAGATGATATCAAGACTCTATTAAATAACGATAAAATGATTGAATATCCGTAATTTAAGATAACATTTATATTAGAATCATCAGAACGAGAAAAATTATCATGAAATAAAGAATTAAAATAAACTTTAGCAGCATGCCCTTCTCTATTTGTTATATCGCCTATTTCAACATCTAAAATATAAGAATCTAATAATTGTGAATTGCTAGGTACCCTACCATAATTTTGAAGAACAAATGATTGCCCTTTAATTTTAGCTTTGACAATCTCTGTCCATACTTTATTTTTTATATCATCATCCCAGTTCATCTGTTCCACAATTCTTTTATACGAATTATGCGAACCAGATAGGGAATTTAGTTGTGCTATAGGATTGTGTTTTTCGTCACAAAAAATAATGTTAATTTTTCTTTTAACTAATTCCACCAAAATGCTAGATGTTATTGAAATATTAGTTGTCTCGAAGATAACAGTAGAAACCTCGTCTAAGTGAATTCTTTTGACCCCATCTACCGTTCTAAATACCAAATATTCTAACGAATATTCTATTTTAGAATGCGATGAAATTACTACTGTTCTAAAAGCCATCTACAATTTAATTTTCTTTTCAAATAATCCAGTAACTGATGTTTTAACAAGTGTTGGATTTAAATTAACAAATGAATCCATTGATAACCTAAAGTTACCATCTTTTTTATTGAATAGAGCAACTGATTTTATTATAGCGTTTGCTTGTTCAAACAAATTTAATGTTTCAAACGTGTCGTTTAAATATTTTCCTTTTATTTCTTTTATGTTTTCTTTCGTTGAAGAATATTCTCTAGTTTTTTTATTCAACTCATTAAGTAACTCATTTTTCAATTTAATATTCATTTTAGTACTCACTAGATCATATTTTTCCCCTTTTCTATCTCTGGTGAATAAAATTTGTGATTTGGATTCATTTACATTTTTTATTGCTTTTTCAATCTCATCTAGTTTTTTAATGATGAGTTTTAAATAATAACAAAGTTCCTCATCTAAAAATAAAGGATTTGTAGGAATTACGGTTAATGTTTTATCGTTTTTTGGAACAACTAGATATCTTTCATTTGAATTATTTATCTCAAAAGTAGAATTTGATGCGATTTTATCCATATTGTTAATGTTAAATGCAATATTGTTGTTTTTTCCTGTATATAGCCTACAAAGTATAGAATTTAGTTTTTCTTTATTTTCTATATTCATATAAAGAATTGGTACAGAAATCATAACTTTTTTGCCTTTACTGTTTACACCAGTCACAAAGTATGATCTGGAAAGACCACTATAACCTCCGTATTTATTTGTATCAGAAAGTTTGCTATTCTCGTGAACCGGCACTAAAGCGTTCACACCACTTCTTTCTGGCTTGGCTGTAATATTTTGCTCATAGAAAGCACCGTCAGGGTATTTTTCTCTAAATGTTAAGAGCATATCTTGTTTCTCACAATTATCTTGAACAAGTTTTAGACTATCTTCTCTATGTTTGAAGTAATATCTAATTGCACTTTCAGGATTGCAAGTGATCTTTTGTTTTTCTTCGTCAGTTGTTGCTAATTTAATAACTTTTTCTCTTGCTTTAATGTTTCTAAGGCTATAATGTTTGTCTAAAATATCACCTACTACTACATTTAAATAAGCATCAACTGCGTGATGAGTATCATTTAATTCTCTAACTTTAACGATGTTATATTCATTTCTCACAAATGAAGCATTTTCTGCTTTTTGGAAAATAATTTTAGTGTCAGGAAAGGCAATTTTAAAAATTTCTCGAACTAATTTATTCGAATAATTAGTAACGTTAATCTGTCGCTGGATAAAATCATTAATTTCAGCATCAGTTAATTCACTACGTCTCACTAAGGCATTATATTTTTTCTCGCTAATTAAATTTTTCTCACGCAAATATTTCCATAATGGTAGACATTTCGAAATTATTTCTGGATTTAAAGGATAGACGTCTTTTTTAACTTTTTCATTCACGTCTTTATTCACTAAGACTTTATTATCCAAAGAATCATCTTTGATTAAACTTTGTGGAACGATATGATCAATGTCGTATTTATCAGATTTTAGAACATCTTGCAAACTTATTCGTTCAAAATTATACATATCAAATCCTAGTTGGATGAACCAAAGATAAATGCTCTCTGATTTTAGTTTGAGCTCATCTTCTAGACTATCTAATTCTTTTTTTACTTCCAAAGCAGCATTTTTATATAATACATCTTTGTCTTTAAGAATAGGCTTAATTAATTCTTCAATTTGCTCTTTTCTACTCTTAGTACGCTTCTTTTCTGCTTTATTAGTTCTTGTAACTTCGACCATTATTTTTTCTGGGTTACAACCAACAATCTTTTTGATTTCATATGCAATTTTAAAAGCTTGAATAGCAGGCCTACGCATCATTGGTGGTGCGGCCTCTATAATATCTTTTATTTGCTTCCTCTTTGTTGTTTTTCCTAATTTATTATTATTAATTCGAATAATTTCATTTTGAATATCAAATCTCCCGTCATTTAGTATTTGTTGTAGATTTAATTCTTCGTCTTTCAAAAGATCGATGATTGAACTCGTCACGACACCGTTCTTATCGGGGTATTTATATGTAAGAAATTTTCTAGACATTGTTGCCCAATCCTTACAATTCAATCTTGAAATGGCCTTTTCTTGTTCTTCTGTTAAATCAGGCATTACTTTCCTAATTGCTTTAATAGCGTTTTTCTTATCACCAGCATAAATTGTTAAAGATTTGATGATAATTTCATCCACTTGTTCACAAACCTCTTTATCATTCAAATCAAAATAGTTAGATAAAATAGGTCGAATAGGCGATATAAAGTTCGCACCACCTTCGACATCAATACCAGAGATAGTCACACCATCTTTACTATAATTTTCATAATGTTCTTTTAAGAACTTTTCGATTTGTTTTAAAGTAGTCTTATTTCTTAAATTGATAAAATCAAATAACGCTAATTTGACTTCATGATTGATTCTATCTCCATTGATTACCAAACAGTTTAATTTGTTTAAGTTGTTGAAATCATTAAATAAAATAGACGTCTTCGGTAAAACTTTTTCACCTCTTAAATAGGTACAATGATTGATTAAGTTCTCGATAAATTTTTGATTGGTTTTTTCTTTATCTATAATTTCATTTTTATTCCACGGAAATACTTTTGCATATTTATCTTTTTTTACTACATTAGAATATGGTGATTCGGTATTTAATGGTCCATCAAAATAATTAAGTTTGTATAAGAAGATTGATTTTATTTTACTTATCATATCTTCATCCAAAAATTGAAAATGCTCTCTCGCGTTTTTTAAGATAGCGTCTAGTTCTAATTCATGCAGTTGATGAGGAAAACCACTACCATTAATATCGGAAATGCGTTCGAGATAATCGCCTTTTTCAATTCTTTCTTTGATAATGGAAATGAGTTCATTAATTTTTGAATCATCACTAGTTTCTATTGAATTCACATAGTCTTTCAAATGATTTAAGAATCCAGAATATCCTTTAACTTTTTTATATTCATATCGGCCAGGACAATCGATAAAATAGGCATAAGAAGGAATATTATCTTTTCCGTATGCTAAACCATAATTAGAATCTTTACTACTAAACACTTTTTTATAAATAGTGCCATCGCTATCAATAAGTCGAATTAATTTCTTAAGATTCAATAAATCCTCTTTGTGACTATTAAATACTTTGATCATTGCGTAGGAAATATATTTTTCATCCCCTAATAATTCTTTAATATATTGAGCATCATAAATAGATTTAGCCATATCTAAAAGGACTATATTTTCCCCTAAGATGTTTTCGTATTCTGGGCGCGATTCTTCATAATTACGATTGAAATCAAAACTAGCTTCATTACCGTTGTTATCCTTGATAGTTTTAGTTCCGCCAGTTAAAACTTTTGCAAACAAATCGATTAAATCATCCCATGATTTTTGGTCTTCTTTTCGATCAAATATATCGTTGCCTTTTTTGAATAAAGAGACGATTTCTTTCTGCATATCCTTTTTATTTTTATCTTTTTTGTCACTGTTCAAAATTTTGCGAATAGTTTCAATTTTTGACATATCAATAATTGTTTCATCAAAATCATCGCTATTATCATCTAAATTTCCGAAAATAAATGATTTTAAAATATCATTAACTTCATCAACCATTTCGAATGTAACTGGTTTATTAGGATCATAAGTCCCCTCGGTTAAAAAATTACCTCTTTTCTTAATTATGTGATGGACGCTTAGATATAAGTATCTTATATCAGAGAAGGACTTCGAGTCGTTTTCAATTTGTGCTTTCCTTAGATGATAAATCGTGGGGTATAATTTAAAAAAATCTTTTTCTTCGTTTTTACTCGCGAATAATGGGTATCGAATTCTAGCAATTTCGTCTTTGTCTTCAAAAATTAGATTAGATTCACTTAAACGCAACAAAAATGTTGGATCTATTTTTTCTATTTCTTTTCCAAAAATATATTCATTTAACAGATATATTCTGTAACGCCTACGAGTCATTCTTCTTCTCATAGATCTTTTACTTCTTCTGCTTTTTGCGTCGCTAGCGGCGTCAAAAAGCCTGGCGCCCCATGCGGTTTTACCTTTTAATTTAAGTAATTTAAAATTTTCATCAGTAACTGCCCATCCAACAGAATCGGTCCCAATATCAAGACCAAGAAAATACTTTTTCTCCATAAATTAATCCTCACGTTGTTTGTTTTATTTTAGCATAGAAAAAATAATAAAAAAACTCTCGCGAGGAGAGTTTACCCATGAGGGTCTTGGAGCTAATGCTTATTTGGACTTGTAATGTTATCCTCAAACATTATCCTAATTAGATTTTAAGCGCTTGTTCAATGATAAATCAATTAAAATCGAAAATATTCCTTTCAAATTATGTTAACTTTCAAATGATGTGAGACTTTTTAGTCCTTGCTCACCTCTTATTTTAATTAAATCGTTTTTAAGTT
>CALVPP010000040.1 GCA_944351395.1 uncultured Bacilli bacterium | reverse complement strand
TGGAGGACTTACTTTCAATACATACGACACATATACTGAGGTTCCTTTAGCGAATGTTCAACCTGGTAACACTGGTTCTGTCACTCCACGTTGTCGAGCGAATATTACACTTGAATACGACGAATATGGATATCTCGTCAAGGAATATTACATCAATAGCGACTTCTACCGCGATGAATTAGGTCGCAAAATAGAATGTTTTGCTTATTATCTTTATAACTAATTGCAAGTCATAATATGATATGAATATGAAAAAATTACTCGGTCTTATCTTTTTTGGTGTATCTTTACTTCCCCTGTCGAGCTGTGATTTTACTCCACCATATCCAGCCGATATCCAAGCTTTTGTCGACCAGTTTAACTATTCTAATGCTTTAGAAAATCATCAAGCTGGCACGTATGTCTATAAAGCTTACACAGCTAGATGTGATAACTTTGATGAAACTGATGAGAAGACTGGAACAATTGAAAGAACGTATACATACGAATTGAACGATATAAATCACGCTGAAACGAAAGAAACTTATTGGGGTGACCAAATACCCACGTATGGTGATAAAAAGGGAGTTGTTCGATTCGAAGAAATTTTAGATAACACGCATTTAACTACTACCACTACTTTAGATGGCGCTTCAACTAGCGAGACCAAAACTGATGTTCTTACAGAAAACGAAAGAAATTATTATTTCCAACAATTTTTCTATACGAATTATGACGATGTAGACGGCTATCAAGGTGGATGCTATTATGGCGACTATCTAAAAGGTGCTAGCACTTTAACGAATTTTATTAGCATAAACGAAGAGGAACAAACTTTAGAAATTAACTTCGGTTTCGAAGAAGATGTCATGATCGATACTCAAGAACAAATATATATGGCATGGCATCTAAAAGTTGATAAATACGGTATGGCTCTATCTTACATACAGAAAATGTGGTCCATCGATCGTCTCGTCTATTCAGAATTTAACGTCACATATAGATGACACATTAAACAAAATCCACTATGATATAGTAGCGCGGCTGTGGCGGAACTGGTAGACGCGCTAGAATCAGAATCTAGTGATTAATCGTGCGGGTTCAAATCCCGCCAGCCGTACCATTATAGGACAACTACGTCAATACGTTGGTAAATTCCAAAATATTGACGTTTTTTTGTTGCTTTATTGTATCAAACCTATGGTATATCAAGGTTATGAGACTACTATGATAATACAATTTGAGTTTTCTAAGTGTATTTTTAAATTCATAAAAATTGCATTACTACGAAAGGTCTTGAAAAACCACGAAAGCTCATTGTTGACTACGAAAGCACCATGAAAGGTCTAGGCTATCGTGTAAAATAATTTAAAAAGAGCATCATAAGAGTAGACTATTTTGTTAGTAAATGGTATAATATGGTATAAGTTGAATTTGGAGGTTTTAACATGGAATTTAAAGAAAAAATATTGTATGTTAGAGCAAAATTAAATCTTTCACAGACTGATTTAGCAAATGAACTAGGAGTATCTTTTCAAACTATAAATAGATGGGAACTAGGTAAAGTTTCGCCAACAAAGAAAGCGGAATATGCTTTTGAGCTTTATTGTAAAGAAAAGAATATTAAGTTTGAAAAGGAGACAAATAAATAATGGATAAAACAGTTATAGAATTATTCACAGGCGTAGGCGGATTTAGAGTTGGATTGGATCATTATGTTCTTCCTGTTGCGGATAAACAAACAGGAATTACTTCATACACAAAGCAAAGTTTTTGCTTTAATAAAGACTTTATTGAGAAAATTATAAAGGAATAGAGTAGAAGAGGTGAATACATGGCAGAATCATTATTTGGTGTGACAACATTAAATGGAAAAGACTATACATTTAGATTAGAAAAGGGGATTCTATATATTAATTTTGGAAACGATTATCACGAATATATGTTTCAAAATACAAGTGAATTGCCTTGGGACTATATAGACGGTGTGATAGATAGAACAGCAAAGCTAGTGAGATTCTTAATATCTAAAACTGGATACGGCTCAAGTATGAAAAGTTCATTTTTTAGCTCCTTCTCAATTTCTATTTTAGTGAAGAGCTATTTGCTATTAAAAGAGCCTTTGCTTGCTGGAAATAAAACTAGGGTAATCTTATCTAACAACAAGTTTTCAAAATGGCTTTCATTGTATCAAAGATTTAATCTGAAACCTTACAATAAAGACGAGGATTCTTGGAAAGTCGATTCCAGTGTTGATCTACGCACAACAAAAATGGTTGGTAACTTTTCATATAAAAATAAAAGTGTAGAAGTTAATCCTTCTGTTGCATGTAAATCTTCAATTGATTATGCAAATTTTACATCTGAACTTTGTTTCACTATTATTGGAATCATAGATATTAATTTTTTAACAGATTTTATAGTTGATTTGAAAACACTGATTTCATTTGCTTTTTATAGACAAAATGTGGAATTTGGTGACATTAGAATTTGTGTAGAGTATGGCGATAATAATTATCATGATGTTGGTTCCTTCTATATACCTGGTTTATTTGAAAAAGAAATGGAAAAACCTGAAATTAATAGTGTTGAGGATTATGGTTTTATACCGTGGAACATTTTTTATAATAGAATTGGGAAGATAGTTGAAGCAATAGAACAAAACGAATTATACGTATATAATTTGCCTGAAAACAAGAAATATCAAAAATATATTTCTATAGTAAGTATACCTAAAGATGCTTCCGCATTTGAATTTGAGTTTTATAGATTGTATCCAGATTATGTTTCTGTGAAAAAAAATAATGATACATATAAAAAATATGAAGAAGAAATAATCAAGATTAGAGATACTAGTGAAAAAGAAGTTGCTAAAATTTGTAAAGACCAGCTAGCAAATTTATTTAATCCATCTTTGAAAGAAAGAATAGATTATGCATTCAACCAATTTGAATATTTATTGAAGGATATATATGAAAAGGTATTTGATACATTCGATAAAAAACAAATAGCTAAAGTAATTAGAGATGCTAGAAATGATGTTGATCATGGCAGTTTGAAGACAAAAATAGATGTTAATGTTGCCAATGCATATTATTGCATTAGGATATTAATATTAGCTATGACTTTAAAAAGGTTTGGCTTTTCTGATGAAGAAATAAAAAAATCTATTATTATGGTATTTGAAATAAGAATTTAGGAATAATGCATAAGTAAAAAATATTATCTAATACAGTGGTTTTATTGTTATTATTTTTTTGTTCTTGTGGTAATAAAAATGCCGTATCAAACAATCCGTATGCAAAAGAACCTTCAATAACAATACCATCAACTGATTCAGAAGAAGATGATTCACGTATGAGTAACATTTTAGAAAGGGGATAAATCAGATGATAAAAATTGATTTTCACATTCATACAATTAAAACAGACTTAGATTCTGCATTTGATTTTAGTCTTGATAAAATTACAGAATATGTGCAAAAAAAGAAAATTAATGCAATAGCTATTACTAATCATAATTTATTTGATAGAGCAAATTTTAATCTTATAAAAATTCACTTGAAAGATGTAGCTGTTTATCCTGGTATAGAAGTAACTCTTGAAGGTGGTCATTTAATTGTTGTTGCTCCTTTTACTAAAATAGAAGAATTTGAAGAGCAATGTAAAAAAATTCATGATGAGTTCAAAGAAAAGAATGATATTTCTCTTGATTCCTTTATGGATATATTTTCTAATCATGATGAGTATTTATTAATACCACATTATGATAAAAAACCAAAAATACAAAAATTTATTTTAGATAGAATTGGTTCTAGTTTTATCTGTGGAGAGGTTGGCAATCCTAAAAAATTTATAAGATTATATAAAGAAAAAGGGACTTTAACACCTTTATTCTTTAGTGACATGAGGATGGCTGATGATATTCCTTTATCAAACCAACAAACATATATTGATACTAACTCTAGTGATTTTTACTCAATAAAGGAAGCAATTCGTGATAAAGAAAAGGTTTATATTAATGACAAAAAGAATAGGGATTTATTTCCAATTTTAGATGATGGGACATTAGCTTCTTCTGGATTAAATATTATTTTTGGTAAGAGATCATCAGGAAAAACATACACTTTAGATCGCATAAATGAAAATTTTGATAATGTTAAATATATTAAACAGTTTGATTTGATTGAAAAGGATAAAGAAGCTGCTAACAAAAAATTTGATGAAAGTATGTCAAATGATAGAAGTATTTATAGCGATGAATACCTAGCTGAATTTAAGGAAATTGTAAATGATGTTTTAAGTATTAATTATAAAGAACAAGAAACAAAACTTAGCGATTATGTTTCTTCATTAGTTGAATTTGCTGTTGATATGGATAATCATGATGCTTTTTCTAAAGTCCCAGTTTTTAGTGAACAAAAATTTGAATATGTGATAGATAAAAAACCTAAAAGCATTATTGATTCTATTTCAAATTTACTAGATTCTGGAGCATATGAAAAAATAATCAATAAGTACATTTCCAATGATAATCTTATTAAAATGCTAAATGAATTTGTCGTAATTCATATGGAAAAGAAGAGGGAAGAATTAATATATAAACAAGCAAATGAATTGATTGATAAGATTCAACGTACTTTATCAATAGAGTCATCTCAAAATGCTATTCCATCGTTTGATATTAATCAATACGCTACGGATGTAATAAAGAAGAATTTGTTTGTAAAGATAGCTGACATAATTAAAAAACCTAAACTTTTATTGGAAAATCAAATTGGAAAATTTAAAATAGTAGCTAAAAGAGAACCGTTTGGATCTGCAAAAGAACTACAAAATTTTGTTGGAAAAAAGGGAGAATACTCATCATCATATAATTTATATGATAATCCTTTCGATTATTTAAATTCTTTTGAAGATAAACCACATATACCAAAAGATCAAATTTATAAGTATTTTGTTAGAATCAATTATCAGGTATTAAATGCCAATGGTTATCCCGTTTCTGGTGGTGAACGTGCTGAATTTAATTTAGAAAAGAATTTAAGTGATGCTGAGAACTATGATATGTTGTTAATTGATGAGCCCGAATCATCATTTGATAATATATTTTTAAGAACTGATATTATTGATAAAATTACATCAATAAGTAAAAAAATACCTGTATTTGTATCAACACATAATAATGTTCTTGGTGGAAATTTAAATTCAAACTATATTTTGTATACTGAAGCAGTTAATACAGCAGATGAAACTATATTTTCTATATACGGAGGAAACAAAGAGAATAAAGTCTTAACTTCTGTAAATAATACTCAAATAAAAAATTATGAAGTAATGATTAATAGCTTAGAAGGAGGAGAAGAATCATATGGAGAGCGAAAAGAAACCTATAAAAATCTTAAAGATTAAAGATGGGAAAGGCTATTATTTAGATAAAAACGGAAATTATGTTGAAGTTGATAAGGTTGATAGAGATTCTTTATTGTATCTTATAAATTTAGTGATTAATAGTGAAGTCGAAATTGAAACATATGATGAATCTCTAATTTTAAACAAAGTTCATCAAATTATTTATAAAGAGATTTCTCAAAAAATACTAACTTTAAAAGCAAGTAAGCTGACACTTTTATCTAATATAGATACTGAATATGCTGACTTGATTAACAAGTATAAAGATTAGATTTAGTAATGGGTTTGATTCAAATTATTAAACTCTGTGAATCGGAAGTGAAATAGTGAATCAAATTATAAAAAATTACAATCGTTGTGTGCAAAGACTATTATGACAATTCTAAAGTCATAGATGAAGATTTAGAATTATATGGCAAAAATTCTCATTTATTTGTTTTAGATGCGTAATAGATAAACAAATAAAAGGTGATAAAGCAAGCAGTAGTAGGTCATTTGTATCTAGACCTTAAGGCGGAGACTTTTTCTTATTACACGTAAGGGTGTTTCAATATTTAAGGGGTATTTCATTTGTATTATCATACTTGTCCTTATACATCTTATAACTAACATTTTGATACGAACAAAGGATTTCAAAATGAATGATATTTGCTCTAGACATCGAGCATTTTTCTTATTATTAGTCTTTTGCTTTAGATTCGAACTGACAGGTTTTAAAAATGGTTCTACTAGCAAAATGAAAATATATTAGATTGCGCATTTTTGAAATTGACTCAAAACAGCTTATAGGAGTCACTATGTTAAATGTTGGTGATGTAGTTAATATCGTTAATTGGACATCAAGTTGTTTTTGCAACACTTAATCACGATTTAAATCCTCATAAAAGAAACAATATGAAGGCCTCACCTTCATTATAAAAGATGATGTGCTGATTGGAGCACACGCAACAATTTTAGCGGCAGTTACAATCGGCGAAGGTTCAATCGTCGCTGCCGGAGCGGTCGTAACAAAAGAATGTCGAGCCTTTTTCTATCGTCGCAGGCATACCCGCCAAAGTAATTAAAATGATAGAAAAATAATTCTTTTTTAATTCATATTAAGTTGATAATATTTAGCCATGAA
>CALVPP010000039.1 GCA_944351395.1 uncultured Bacilli bacterium | reverse complement strand
ATTGATTATACTTGTTAGATAAAAAGAAAATCTAACCAAGTACATGGCTAGATTACATTATTTGTTAAACAGATATTTAATTATTTTAACAAAAAATAGATTCTAAAAAACAAAAAGATAACTACTGCCAAACTTGTTAACGATTTACTTTTTTGGACTTTTCGACATGACGATACAGCAACCCTTCTTCGTGTTGTACTCTATTCCCGAGCCATGCTCGATAAGCCATTGCTCTAACTTTGAAGTCGAGCCAGTTGCTGTTGATTTTGCTTCATTCTTTTTTCCTGTTCTGTCGCTTTAATCATGTTTGTCATGTTCCTCTAATAAATGAATTGTTTAACATAAAACATGTTGTCATATTTGCTAGTTCCTTGGAAGTGTATTGCCTGATTTCCATAAGTTATCTCATGCGTCCTTATCTAAAATCAGTTTAAAGAAAATTGACGAACAAAAGGTCAATTAACGTTTTACTTATACATTCAAATATTCCATATGATAAAATGAAAAAATATGAAAATGATACGCACCATATTAGCCAAAGTTAGACGTGCAGATGAGAAGTATCATCTCATTTCTCCTAACGATAAAATCGTCATTGGAGTCTCTGGTGGCAAAGACTCAATGTTATTATTCTTCGCGATGAGTTTATATTGTCGTTTCACGCGAAAGAAATTT
This sequence comes from uncultured Bacilli bacterium, assembly GCA_944351395.1. GTDB lineage: Bacteria > Bacillota_I > Bacilli_A > RFN20 > CAG-826 > CALVUG01. The sequence continues at coordinate 6,090 of CALVPP010000039.1, read as the reverse complement.
ACTATTTTTCCAGTAATGCTAGATTTGGGATTTGATAATTTTGACCCAAATGAAATCATAAATTTTGCTCATAAAATTGGATATGAACTAATCGTCGAAGATGCTAAAGATATCTACCCTATTTTAAAGATGAATCAAAAAAGCAATAAACATCTTCCATGTTCTATTTGTTCTAGGATGAAAAAGGCTAACATAGATAAAGTTGCGAAAAGATTAGGCGCTAATAAGGTCATGTTCGCACATCACGCTGATGATGCTATAGAAACTTTATTTATGAATATGATACACGGTAAAAGAATAGCTACTTTTGCTCCTAAAATGCACCTAAGTAAAGATGATATCACTTTTATTAGACCATTTATCTACTGCCATGAAAATGAAATTAGAAGAGCAATAAGAGAGGAAAATATACCGTGTTTACCAGTTATTTGCCCTTCAGATCACTTTACTGAAAGAGAAAATATCAAAAAAATGTTGGAAGAACATATTTATAAAACATATCCTCTTGCAAAAGATGGTTTTCTTGAGATGTTAGAAGATGAAGAACATTTAGACATCTACTTTGATGACGTCGATATGGAGATAAAAGATCATTTACATTTTCGACCAATTTATCATATCGATGATTATTTAACCTACTCTAATTTTTTTAAAAAACATCATTTAAAAGAAGCGAATAAAAAGGGGCTTAAAAGATATTTAATATACGATAAGTATCAATTGGTTGGAGCGTTTGCTATTTCCTTAATAAACCATGAATTACATTTATACGATTTATACCTAACAAAGGAAAAATATGTATTAATTATATATGAACACATTCTTAATTACTTTAAAAAACAAGTCGTTCCATTAATACTTGTTTCACATGTAAAAAAAGAACGTAGACATCTCTCTACGTTACCTTTTTTAAAGAAAATTGATGATGATAAATACGAAATCTAATGTTTTAATAATTCATTGAGATGTTCATATTTATCAAAGCTATCATCGAGAAAGAAACGTAATTCCGGCGTCTTCTTCATCTTAAGCACTTTTGCTAAGGATGAACGAATATATCCACTCGCAGCGACGAGATGTTTTAAATTTTCATTCTTGTTTTTAGTGCCTAGGAAAGAAACGTAAACTTTCGCCACTCCTAAATCACTACTAACTTCTATTTCATTCACACTCACAAAACCAATTTTAGGATCTTTTATTTCTTTTAAAATGATTTCTGTCAAGTGTTTTGCGATGAGTGCTTTAGCTCTATTCATATTGTTAGGATTTGACATCATTTACTCTCTTTCTTCTTTTTCGACATATCCTTCGACGATATCATTTTCTTTGATATCATTGTAACCATCGATAGTAAAGCCACATTCAAAACCAGCTTTTACTTCTCTAGCATCATCTTTAAATCTCTTTAAAGAACCTAATTTACCGGTATAGATGACGATACCATCGCGGATGAGTCGAATTTTCGAATCACGGATGATTGAACCTTCGGTTACATACGCGCCAGCAATAGAACCAACTTTACTCGCTTTGAATATTTGTCTAATTTCTGCTCGACCAGTCACTTCTTCGACGATGCGCGCCTTTTTCATACCTTTTAACGCGTCTTCTACCTCTTCTATTAATGCATAGATTAAATTATGAAGTCTTATATCAACCTTTTCTTCTTGAGCTTTAGTCTTGACGAGATTATCAGGCCTAACATTAAACCCATAAATTAAGGCATGAGATGCACTAGCAAGTAAAACATCACTTTCAGTGATAGCACCTGCTGCCGCTCTTATTACTTGTACTTTAATTTCATCGTTAGTTAGTTTCTCTAAGCTTTGCTTAATTGCTTCTGCGGAACCATTTGTATCGGCTTTGACGATAATATTAACTTCTTTCATCTCTCCTTCGTGAATTTTATCGTAAAGATCATCTAGACTGACAGATTGATTCTTATTACGTTCTTCATCTACCTTAAGAGCGTGACGTTTATTTGCAATATCTTTTGCTTGCTTCTCAGTTGGGAAAGCCATGAAAAGGTCGCCAGCTTTTGGTACCTCGTTTAAGCCGATGATACTAACAGGCGTACTAGGTGAAGCTACTTTTAATATTTTTTTATGTTCATTTGTCATGCGTCTAACTTTTCCATAAGCAGCTCCGACGACGACATAATCAGAAGCATTTAACGTACCATTTTGTACGAGTAAAGTAGCTTTAGGTCCTTCGCCTTTATCTAATTTAGCTTCTAGAACTGTCCCCATCGCATAACGTTTTGGATTAGCTTTAAGCTCTAACATTTCTGATAGAACGAGAATATTTTCTAATAATTCATCGATGCCAACGCCTTTTTTCGCAGCAATATTTAGGAATATTGTATCGCCACCAAATTCTTCCGGAACGACATCTAATTGAATGAGTTCATTTTTAACTTTTTCAATATTGGCACCAGGTTTATCAATTTTATTGATAGCGACAATGATAGGCACATTAGCGGCTCTTGCATGATCTATAGCTTCTTTCGTTTGTGGCATGACACCATCATCAGCTGCGACGACTAAGATGATAATGTCAGTCACTTTAGCACCTCTACTCCTCATCTCAGCAAACGCTTCATGCCCGGGCGTGTCAATAAAAGTGATTTTCTTACCATGATATTCTTTTTGATAAGCACCTATAGCTTGAGAAATACCACCAACTTCGCTTTCGACGAGATGGCTAGATCTAATCGCATCAATTAATGTCGTCTTACCATGGTCAACATGTCCCATGATAGTGACGACAGGTGCTCTTTCAGTCAAATCGTCTGGATTATCATTTAAATTTAAATTTTCAAAATCTTCTTCAGCAACAATTTCTTCCTTTCGGAAGTCGTAACCAAATTCGAGACAAACTTCTCCTAAAGTATCTTCGTCGAGCGTTTGATTAATAGTGACAATTTTCTTCTTATTGAGAAAAAGATATTTGATGATTGCAGATGGCTCAATATCGAGCGATTTAGCTAAGGATGCGACAGTAGGAATTTTTGAATAGACGAAAACCCCATTATTCACTTTCGCTCGTTCTGGCTTATGTTTACCATTTAGAGGCACATTAGCAATACGATTATGTTCGTAATTTTTCTTGTTTTGCGTCTTATTTTTATCTTTCATACTTGACCCTCCTTTTCTAAAATTTCGTTAACTTTTTTTAATGCATTTCTATCAATGATAGAAAACATGACAATATCAACTTTGCCAATCTTTTCTTCAACCAATGATTTATCGATGTTGACCATCGTCACTTTAGCGCTATGAGCATGAGCGATATTTTTTGCTTCTATTTTCTTTTTTTCGCTCGCGTAGTCGAAGACGAATAAGACGTCTGTTTGCTTCTTCTTTATCGTCTCAAGAGCGTGTCTATTAAAAGCGACCAAATTCGCTCGACGTATCAAAGATAAGAAGGAAACTAACGCGACATCATCCACTGATGATTTCCTCCAATTGTTGAAACAAATCGCTATAATCTAAATCACCAAATTCTTTGACGAGTATTTTTTTGTTTTTCTTTAGCTTCTCCAATGCTTCAGATGATTTAGCAATATAAGCACCATGACCATTTAATTTACCAGTTAAATCCACGATGACTTTATCATCGACTTTCACCAAGCGAATTAAACTAGATTTAGGAGCCTTTTCGCGCGTGACGATACAAGTTCTCAGCGGTATTTTTTTCATCAACGACCCTCGTCATCATCGTAATAATCATCGTATTCATCATAATCGATGTCATCGTCGTAATCGTCGTAATCGTCGTTATAATTATCTTCTGCGTCGAGAGCGGATAATTCTTCATCAGTGTAGATAGACATGTAAGTTGGTTTGTTCTCGTCTTTTTTAGTTTCTTCCGCACTAGCCTTAGCTTTTTCTTCCTCGACGTAATCTTTACGTGCGGTACGTTTGGCTTTATTAGCTTTCTTTTCTTCGCGCGCTTTTTCAATCTCTAATTGTTTTTCTAATTCTTCTAAGGTTCTCGTCGTTTTGACGTCTTGATGGACAATTGTTTCTTTAACGACAGGTTCTTCTGCTTTTGCCTCTTCTTTTGCTGGGGCAACAGTTTCTTTTGTCTCTTCGACACTAACCTCTTCTAAGGTAGGTACTAGATTTTCAACTTTTTCATCAACTGATGGAATTTGAGTAGAAACTTCTTCTTTTTCTTCATTACCTTTAAGTTGACTTAAAGATTTTAGATATAATTCATATTCTTTCGTGCGTCTACTTCTTTGATCTTCTGCCACAACCTCTTCATAAGGCTTGAATTCGATGCCATTTTCAATAGCGATATTTTCTTCTTCAATTTTAATTTTCCAGCCAGTTAACAAACTTGCCAACGAAACATTTTGCCCTTTCCTTCCGATAGCGAGCGATTTAGATTCGCTTTTGACGATCATGAGTGCTTCTTTATTCGCTTCATCTAATTTAACACCAGCAATCGGCGCAGGTTTAAGAGCTTCAGCAATGTAGATGCTAGGATTATCACTATAATGAATGACGTCGATTCTTTCATTATCGCGACCATTGAATAATTCACCCATCACCTTTTGGATACGCGCTCCATTAGGACCAATGCAAGATCCAACTGGATCGACGTTGGGATCATTAGAATAGACGCTCACCTTAGAACGTTCACCAGCACGTCTTGCGATATCTTTGATGATAACTGTGCCATCATAAACTTCGCTAATTTCTTCTTCAAGAAGTCTTCTTAAGAATCCTTTATCACTACGTGATACTAAGATTTGTGCACCATGTTTTGAAGAAACATTGACATCCTTTACATAAAGTTTAATTTGTTGACCAATCTCGAATTTTTCATGTCCAATTTTTTGGCTTTCTAATAAGACGACAGAAGTCCTACCAATATTGACGATTGTGCTATTCTCATCGCTCTTTTCGACGATACCAGTAATCATCTCGCCTATCTTATCTTTATACATGTCATAAAGGATGCTCTTTTCAATCTCGTTAATCTTTTGTTTCATCGAATCCGCTAATTTCTTGCCATATTTTTTCATGAATTCGTCTAAATTGACTTTTTCATAAAAATCTTCACCCACTTTTACTTTATTTTTAGGACCGATGGATAAAGCTTCTTCTTTAGAAATTTCAAGATAGTCATCCTGAATATCATCATCGTTTTCGATGACCTTACGTACATAGAATAGTTCAATAGACGGTTTATCTAGATCTAATTCCGCTTCGACGTGAGCATCATCTCCACCACCAAGAACGTATTTGATGTAGGCTTGGATGAAAGTTCTTTTGATGACTTCGATAATTTGTTCTCTTTTAATGCCTTTTTCATTTTCTAGCGATAGCATCGCGTTCACGAATTCTTTGTTGAGTTTCATTTTTTTAATTCCTTTCGTTTTTTTATACCGCAAGTCTAGCGCGGTCGATATTTTTTCTTAATATTTTAGCTTCTTTTGTACGAGTCTTTTCTTTATAAGCGATGATTGCTTCGTCATCACTTACCTCCTTCAATATTCCCTCTAAGTAATTTTCACCAAGGTAGGGATGAATGAGATGAACATTTATTTTTTTATCGACGTAATGTTCTAATCGGTCGAGTCTGATAGGTTTTTCCGCTCCGAGGCTAGAAACATCGAGCGTATAAGCATCTTCTATCGGATCTATCTCATCTAAGAAGTTCGATATCTTTTCACTCACCATACTAATTTTTGTTAGATCGATATTTTCTTCATGATCGACGACGATAGAAAGAACATTTTCACCTTCGATTTTGTGATATTTGATATCTTCTATCGTATATCCATCATCTTTCAATAAATTTTCTAGTTGCTCTTTCAATATGTTTACATCTAACATCGCTAGCCTCCTAAACAAGCAAAGAAGTGACCCGTAGGCCACTTCTTAATGTAAGAAATGTTCATTTGAACTAATTGACGACATCAATAAGTTCGCTAATATTATCGCTATATCTTTTCTATTTTGCAAGCAAAATTACTTAACTATTACCATTTTTCAATAAATTGTTAACTGACAAACTCATTGCAACCTAACTGTTTTTAGTTCGCTTTCTTTCTTTGTTTTATAATTTATTCGTCTT
>CALVPP010000038.1 GCA_944351395.1 uncultured Bacilli bacterium | reverse complement strand
ATTGATTATACTTGTTAGATAAAAAGAAAATCTAACCAAGTACATGGCTAGATTACATTATTTGTTAAACAGATATTAATATTTTACTTGATTTGCCGTGCGTGGGTAAAGTTGAACGTCACGAATGTTATTTAAACCTGTTAATAGCATGAGGAAGCGATCAAAACCAATACCAAATCCAGAATGCACGCAGCCTCCAAACCGTCTAGTATTCAAATACCACAACGCTGAATCATCCTTCAAAAGATGGCATTCTTCCATTCTTTGTCTTAATTTTTCGTAATCATCTTCCCTTTGTGAACCACCGATGAGTTCACCAATTTCAGGCACTAATAAATCATATGCAGCAACAGTTTTGCCATCAGGATTTTGTTTCATGTAAAAAGCTTTTGCTTCTTTTGGATAATCAATAATCCAAGTTGGTCCCTTTACTACTTGTTCAGTAATATAACGCTCATGCTCGCTTTGCAAATCCATTCCCCAGAAGATGTTTTCATTATCAAAATGATGACCTTTATTTTTGGCATCTTCTAAAATTTCTACTGCCTTTGTGTATGGAATTACTTCCCAGGACGAATCGACAATTTTGTGCAATCTTTCCAATAAATTCTTATCCACGAACGCATTGAAAAAATTAAGTTCATCTTTTGCATTTTTTAAAAGATCATTTATACAATATTTCAATAAATTTTCGACAATTTTTAAAGCTTTGTGGATGTCACAGAACGCCATCTCTGGCTCTACCATCCAAAACTCGCTCGCGTGGCGTGGTGTATTAGAATTCTCAGCGCGAAAAGTTGGGCCGAAAGTATAGACGTTGCGCAAAGCAAGAGCGAAAGGTTCGACGTGTAATTGACCAGACACAGTAAGATGTACTGGTTTATCAAAAAATGGCTTTCCATCTTCCTTTTTAGCGTTGACGTCAAAAACTTGACCTGCGCCTTCACTATCGATGCCAGTGATAATTGGGGTGTGAATATAATAAAAATCATTATCATTAAACCATTTATGCATAGCGTAAGAAAGTTTGCTTCGAACGCGAGCAAGTGCATAAAAAGTATTCGTGCGCGGTCTTAAATAAGCGATATCACGTAAAAACTCAAAAGTATGTCTTTTCTTTTGCAAAGGATAATCATCGCTAACTCCACCGAGCAATTCAATGTGATGAACGTGGATTTCGAACGGCTGCTTCATATTAGGTGTGAGCTTTACTTCGCCATTCACCGATAACGAAGAGCCTGTTAGATAATGTGAATAAGAATCAAAATCATCTACTTGATCTTTAGAATAGACAAGTTGAACATTTAAGAAAGTAGTGCCATCGCTAAGTTCTATAAAGCCAATAGAGCCATTATTTCTGTTCGTGCGAACCCAACCTTTAAGATTAACTTGCAAGCCATCACTAAGGTTATGCGATTCAAATGAATGATATAGTTCTTTTAGAATTGTTTCTTGATATGGCATAAATTAAACCTCCTTAAATTAACTTCATTAAGTTTAACATTTTTTAAAAATCGTTAAAATCAGTTATTTCCCAATTCGGATCCACTCCTACATCTAAACTTGCGTGGACGCCTTTTAAATATAAGTGATGTGCAAAGCGAGCAATCATAGCAGCATTGTCTCCACATAAACTAAGAGGCGGAAAAAATAATTCAATACGTGAATTATCATAAATATTATGTAACATCTCCTTGAGCCTAGAATTAGAGCTAACACCGCCGGCAACTAAAATTTGTTTCACATTAAAATTTTTAGCAGCTAATTCAACTTTTTTAACAATCTCGGCAAGAGCTACTTCTTGGAAGGAACAAGCTAAATCTTCCTTGTTCAACGTTTCCCCTTTCATATTTAATGAATTAACAAGATTAATGATATGAGTTTTAAGGCCACTAAAAGATAAATCGTATAACCCTTGTGTATGTGGAATGGGTAATTTATAAGTTGCTCTTCCTTTCTTAGCTAATCGATCTATTTCGACACCCCCAGGATAAGGCAATCCCATGACACGTGCAACTTTGTCATAACATTCCCCAATCGCATCATCCACTGTCCTTCCGATTATGTCAAATTGAAGATGATCGCGCATTATGACAAGTTCACTATTACCGCCACTCACGACAACAGCCAATAAAGGAAATTTCAATTCAGTGACGTATTCATTCGCGTAAATGTGTCCTGCTAAATGATGAACTGGAATAAGAGGAATGTCATAAATATATGAGAGAGTTTTAGCAACTTCTAGTCCAACATGTAACGCGCCCACTAAGCCTGGTCCACGAGTAAAGGCAATCGCATCAATTTCTTCAACCATGACGCTAGCGTCTTTTAAAGCTGTTTCTAAAACATAAAGAATATTTTCGATATGAAGCCTACTAGCGAGTTCAGGCATAACCCCGCCATAGACACGATGTTTTTCAATCTGAGATGATATAACGTTAGATAAGATTTTCTTATTACGTGTTATAGCAATACTCGTTTCATCACAACTTGACTCAATTGCTAAAATGAGAGGTGAAGGTTCAATATTTTTTACATAATAAAGTGCGTCCTCACCATCTTTATAATATTGTTCTTTCACATTTATGAATTCGTAACCAAGCGATAAATAAAGGGATTTTGCAGACAAATTATGTTCTCTAACTTCTAAAGATGCAAATTTTACTCCTTCATTTTTTAAATCTTCAAACATAAAGTTCATGAGTTTTTTTGCATAACCAAGTCTACGGTATTTTTCATCAATATAAATCATTGCTAATGTGCTCGAATCAAAAGTAATCCAATAATCAATGATGCCTACAACTTCGTCATTTCTATAAAGAAGAAATACTTTCCCAAAGTCGTTATCTATGACATCGTGCATGATTGCACTAGGAAAATAATCCAATCCATCACAAAATTTATAGATGATTTCCTCATCTTCAGCTTTAACTTCTACTATTTTTAATTCCACATTGTCTCTCATAAATCTTTTAAATAAATCGGCTTTATAGCTTTCACATCTTTAACTAAATTATTTTCATTCAAAGAGCGATAGAAAGAAAATATATCAATTTCGCTATTAACATCAATTCCAAGATGTTTAAAATTTCCTCTTAAAGTAAAATCAGCATGCTCTAAAATAAATTTCTTAACATCATCATTATTTAAGATAGTTTCTTTAATAATATAATCGCCTTTTTTATAACAAGCAAAATAGGTACGATTACCTCTAGCGTCAAAACAAATAATAGAGGGTTCATCATATTTTGCATACGCTAGTAAAGAAGAAATAACATACATTTTCAAATCTAAACTAAATGCCAACGTCTTAGCAATTGCAAGAGCGATTCTTACTCCCGTAAATGAACCAGGTCCAATGCCAACCGCAATATAGTTTAAATCTTTAGGAGAATAAGAGAATTTATCTAAAGTGTTTTTAATTTCAACTAGCAATAATTCAGCCTGTTTTCTAGGATAATAAAAACTATTAGATGCAAGCGTTTTTTCATCTTTCATCAATCCGACGAACATCGTCGTCTCTGCGCTATCTAAAAAAAGTCCGAGTCCGCTAGGCATGATAACGCTCCTTTAAGTTTATAAATAAAGATTCATAAGCTTTGGCATTACTATTAAAAACATATAGTCTTTCATCGTTATTCAAAATCTTAATATCGATGTCAAGATGTTCCTTCATTAAAAGTCTAGGATTAAGGTAAATAGGCCATTCAATGAATGTTATATCATCGCTTTCAATTAATTCATCTAAGCCAATTTCCTCGTCTCGTCCTTCTAAACGATAAGCGTCTATATGATTGACGAATGTATGGCCTACTTCATACGTTTTTACGATGTTAAACGTGGGACTAGTCACAGATTTATTGTAGCCTAATGATAAAAGAAAATTACGCACAAATGTCGTCTTACCTGCACCGAGATCACCAGACAATAGTATTAGTGAAGATGCCTTCAAATAAGGGGCGACAAAAAAAGCTAATTCCTTGCTTGCTATAGTGCCGCTAATTTTTATTTCACAAGAGTATTTCATTTTGTTCTCTCTTCTAAAAAAGTGTTAAATAACGCTTTAATTTGTTCGCTCACAAAAGGAAAAACGTGTTCGCGTATCATCTGAACTATTTTATTTTTAGTGAAATATAATACGTTCTCTAATTTATCGCTATAATGATAAATCATTTTATGATGTGCATATTCTCTTTCGTCTAATATGGCAATTTTATCTAAACTAGCAGTGTATTTTACATCTAAATCATAATCAATATAAAAAAGGACATCATCGTCCCGAATGGTAGGTGAAGCTAAATTACAATAATAGTTGACCATGCCGTCTTTAAACATAGCTATGACGTTATAGAATTGTTTTTTCATCATGATTTTAATAGATGGATCTTTATTAACCCAACGTCTTCCTCTATCCTCTTCGATATGATCAAAAGTCGAAGCTAAAATATAACAATCGTCATCTTCGTATATAAGGTAATCATCAAACCAGGCACGATGAAAAGAACCATCTTCTTTATACGCTTGAATTTGTAGACGCTGGTATTTCAAAATATTACCTTGAAAGAAATATATTATTTCTTTTCGCACAATTTAGATAAGACGTTATTCATGCTTAAAATTGCTTTATGCACGGCTTTAATAGGTGCACTATCGAAAGCGTTTTGGAATGGCAAAATCATGAAAGCATCATCAATATTCATCATGACTGTAATAAGTCCCTTTTGAATAGAAATCGAAATATCTAGAACAACATCATCAACTTTAATTTTCCTAAGTGATTGTAAAATTTGATTGGTGATGATTTTTTTCTTATCATCTTCCTTCCCATAAATTTGGAATGTCTTCTCATCCACTAAAAGATTAAGTTCGCTTGCCATAGAAGGCAAAGTTACTAGATTTGAATGTCCTTTTACGTAAATCAAAACTACATCTTCCACTTCTACATCGCACTGCAATGCAATATATTTTCCGACGAACATAGGTACAGTTTTGATTCTTCCTTTTTCATCTTTTTGGTTGATATAAGCTACCATATCACTTGAACGTAATGCGTGATCTTTAAAAGTAGCAGATAGTAAATTACGACCATTCACAGAGGTAATATCTTTGTATATTAATGCGGATTGAAATTCTTCAAGCGTAATAGTGCTATCAGTATTGATGTGTAAATCTTTGTAATTTGGGTCATCAAATAAGTAATCGTTATACGCTTTAAATAAGTAAATAGTGTAATTTTGAACTTTCTCTTCGATACGCTTTTTGCTAAAACGAGTGTAAATAAAGACACCAACTAAAGCTAAAACGGTAATACCGATGGCAATCCAAATACCATAAGGTTGAAGAAATGAAAAACCGATGAACGCTCCGACGAGCACCGCCATCGCTACGAACATAATAATTGTGTTTACTAAACGAAATTTACGGTATTCACCGAGAAAAAAGGATCTTTTATCTTCTATTTCCTTAAAAATAGGTTCTTCAATTTGTCGAGATTTCACTTCGGTGATGTTCGTTTCGTTATGATCTTCAAGGTCTTCTTGATGAGGTGTTTTTTCATCGATGATTTCGCCTTCATCTTTTTGTTTAGATTCTAAAATTTCTTCCTGTTTGTTTTCCATATTTTTTTCCATAAATGAGCACTCCAAAAATGCATAATACAATATATCACAAAGTGTGATAATAAACAAAGTTTAATATTCGTGATTAATAGCCAACTATATAAGCGTCTTTTTGGGATAAAGTTTATCGATTAACAAAATTGGTTTATAAAGAAGAATGGTTACGATTATTGTAAGTAAACAAGATAATGGAACATAGGTCGCACTGTAAATGAAGCTTTCAAGCCATGGTGTTTCCCAATATAGAACACCCGAAATGACATGACATAAATATTTTAGCGTGCACGCAATTAGAATAGCTAAGCTAAGAAAGGATGCACCAATCACACTAAATTTAGTATCGTGATTTTTCTTAAAAATAAAAGGTCTAAAGAAGCCGACAATAGCGAGCGAGCCAAACGCTAATAGATAGTCAAAAACATAGTATTGGAGGCCATAACCACCATTGATGCAGCTTACTAATCCATATACCACACCACATCCGATAAAGCCTTTATACACACCGAAGCGTAATGATAATATGATGAGCGGAATCATCTCAAAAGAAATAGATCCCCCGTTTGGTTGAATTCTAAATTTAAGGAAACTTAAATCTAAAACGACCGCTAAGGCGATGAGCATAGCCATCTCGACTATGTCGTTAACGCTAAAGCGATGATCTTCAAAAAGTAGAGGTAAATTAATAACGATAGTAAGAAAAGTAAAAATGTAGCCGATTATCATCGTCGCATCATAAGTGACGCCTTCTATTCCTATTGCACTAGCGAACATTGATGGCGTAGTAAATGAGATAAGAGAAGCGAGCAATATGAGTCCGACAGCATAACTATAGAGCGTCTTAAATTTGAAAGTAAGAATTAACAAAATGAAAGCTGCTAAAAACACAAACATGAGAATGAGACCAAGCCAATTGCAAAATGGAATCATCGTCCCACCAATATCTACGCTAATAGCACTGTTGACTAAAAAAGAATTAAAAATATAAGTATTACCAAAGGTAAGATTACCACCATAATATAAACCTAAACCTAACGCTAAAGTTAAAATAGCGCCAATGATGAATAGATTTCTTTTCTCTTTCATAAAAAATACCTCACATTCTAGCGAGGTTACCATTTAAAAAAACCACCTCCGCTAGCATTACCTAGATCAGGTTCGGTCGACCATCATGAATGGTCCTCTCAGCCTAGTCGCGCCAAGCTCCCGCAACATTTATTTTAAACTAGGTTTAATCCAATTGATAGGTGCAATTTGATGTGATTCTAAAAATTTATTTGCTAATACAAAGTGGTTAGAACCAAAAAAAGTTGAATGCGCCATCGCAAGAGGAGAAGGATGGCTTGCTTCTAATACTAGATGAAGAGGATTATGAATATATTTTTTGTAATATCTTGCAAAGTTACCCCAGAGCATGAATACGATAGGTTTATCAATTTGATCAAGAAACATTAAAACATCTTCAAAAAACATCTCGTAATATTTATTTTTATGAGAAAGAGGGCTTTTAGCGCGAACGCTCAAATATGCATTGAGTAATAATACTCCTTGTTTTGCTAAATATGTTAAATCGCCATCTCCCTTATACATTGATGTATTAAATTCATTTTCGATTTCTTTATAAATGTTCTTCAAACTGGGTGGAACAGTAATTCCTACAGGCGTTGCGAACGCTAATCCCATCGCTTGATGTTCATTAGGATATGGGTCTTGTCCGATGATGACTACTTTTACTTCATCTAATGGGGTTAATTTAAAAGCATTAAAAAGTAATTCTCGAGGTGGATAAACGATGTAATTTTTATATTCATCATTCAAAAATTTATGCAACTCAATTGCGTAATCTTTCTTCTTTATCTCATCGAATAAGATAGACCAATTCATCGTGCCACAATTC
>CALVPP010000037.1 GCA_944351395.1 uncultured Bacilli bacterium | reverse complement strand
AATGCAACTTAATTCTTAAAATAATAGAAAAGGACTAATAATTATTTTTTGATGCAATGAGTTTGTCAGCTAACAATTTTTCAATAAATCGCTTGCAGAAATTAAACCAAGAATATATTCATCTTCTTCACCATTTTCAGTCACGAACACTAAGGCAAGCCTTTTACCAATTTTGGAATAAGAGGCGAACATGTCATTAATATCGCTCGTGATATCTTTTCTAGAAGCAAATTCGTAAAATTCACTAATATGTTTCTTAATTGGAACATAATCCATCAAATCATCCATCTTCAAATCGATAACGCGCCCTTCTATATGTTTTTCTTCTGCTAAATATAAGAAAAGAGCGTTAGGAGAAAAAACACCGATGAGATGACCATCTTCTAAAATAGGTAAATGTAAAAATCCTTTTTCCACCATGACTCGAATCGCTTCGCTGATGAGGGAATGACGATTTAACGAGACGATATTTTGCGATTTAGTCATGATATCACTCGCACGAGATGGTTTATCTAAATATTCGATTTCGCGTCTTAACGTCTCGATGGCTTTTCCACTCACTTCGAACAAACCGTCTCTATTCATGTCAAACTCATGAATCAAGGAATTACGGAACACTCTTATTTCGTTAAGCAATCTTCCTCTTTCTTGCATGATTTTATTATTCGATTTTTCTAATTGACCAGCGTAACGAGCGATAAGTGAGCGGGAACGATCGAAATCATTGTAATATTCGCGTAATAAATCATCTAGATGATTGAATAATTCCAAAAATTTTTGTGCGTTCGTCATCTCATCATCACCTTCCTCTATAATAAGGGAGCAAACATTTTTAAAATACCCCAAGTAATACGTTTCCTCAGTTTTGGATTACGATATTCATCATAACTAATTTTTCTAGACAAATTGAAAGAATCGATAAAATCTTGCTTCATATCCATGATACAGGGGGTCTTATAAAGAAATGTCCCATTTTCTGAATGTAAAAATAAACTACGGAAGTCAAGATTCACTGTCCCACACGTCGCATATATATCATCGACGACGAACATTTTCATATGGACGAAGCCAGGCGTATATTCATAAATTTTTACTCCGCCTTTTAAAAGCGGTTGATAGTAAGCATGCGCTAAAGTATAGACGAGTTTTTTATCAGGGATGCCTGGCATGAGAATGCGTACGTCTATACCTTGCTTAGCAGCGCTTACGAGTGCGCTCATCATCTGTGCGTCGATGATGAGATAAGGAGTTGAAATAAAGACATATTTTTTTGCTCTTTCGATGAGATGTAAATAGATGTTTTCACCAACTGCTTCATAGTTAAAAGGAATATCACCATAACATTGCACATAACCTTTTTTATCAAAATCGTCACATTCATCTATATAGACACTCGGTAAATAATAATCGAATATCGTCGGACGGTTAGGTTTTTCGATAGATAGCCAAGTGGCGAGAAAAAGACGCGTCAATCCATAGACTGCTTCGCCTTTAATCATAATCGCGTTATCTTTCCAAACGCCAAACCTTTCTTTTTTATTGATATATTCATCCGCTAAATTAATCCCACCAGTAAATCCAGTATGACCATCGATGACCATGATTTTACGGTGATCGCGATTGTTAAGTCTAATAGACATTCTTAAATTTAAAGGATTTACTGCGTATGCTCTAATACCAAATTTACGAAGTTCACGATAATATTTTGAGGGCAGAGTAGAAACGCTACCGACATCATCGTAAAGCACTCTAACATCTAAGCCTTCTTTTGCTTTCGCTTTTAAAATATCGAGAATAGCATTCCACATGATGCCTTTCTCAATGATGAAATATTCTAAGAAAATGTAATGCTTAGCTTTTTTCAACTCTTTTAACATATAAGGGAAGGCAATTTCCCCAAATGGAAAATATTTAACGTAACTATCGTCTACTAATGGGGAACCCGTTTCGCGATAAATGTAATTCGACATGAGGAGTGCTTCTTCATTCTCTCTTCCCACTTTATCTATGACTTCAGCCTTTGGCGGTAAGGTGTCTAATACAGCGCGAATGGCTCTTTCCATACGTCTTTCTTTTTTCGTAAATTTTTTGTTAGCGAAAAGAAGAAAAAGAACGGGACCTAAGATAGGAATTCCGCCGGTGACGACAAGCCAGCTTATTTTATAAGAATCATGAATTTTTGAACTCACGATATAGAACATGATGAGCCATGACAAACCAAAAGAAAGGCAGATGATGATGAGTAAAAGTTCGCCTAGGAAATCTGGGCTTACTGCATAACGCATGATTAGATAGATGACTAAGACCCAAAATGCGCAATCTAAAAGGAAGACGAAGGCAGTGAAGAAGAGACGTCCAGTTAAAAACTTTGCTAACTTTTTCATCTATTGACTAATTATATCAAATAATTAAGAGATGTGTGAGATAGTAATCGTCGCATAAGTTGAAGTCACTTCGTCAAAGCTTATGCGATATGGGAATGATTCACCATTATTGAAAGTATTAGTATTAGCGAAGAAAGTTCTAAAAGATGATAAGGTAAATTCATCACCAGTTTTAAATAAATCACTTTCATTTAATGTAGAACGGGCAATTGTGCTCGAGAAAGTATCTGCACCACCAGCTTGCAAAAGATGGAGAAGATGGTATGGTTCGTATTCTGCCATTTGAGTAGGAGCGTAACTATATAAAGTTTGAGCATAATCGCTATCATTACGTGAATTTGTATTCAAATATTCGGCATAACCGGCATATTCAGGCTGATTATTTGGATCATCGATGACGATGACGTTAGAATTATACCACCCATTATATTCAAGGTAACCAAGTCTAGCATCGACATGATACATCCTTACGCCGCCTTCACCTAAATCATAAGTCCAATCGTTCCAGAAATAAGCATTGTTGCCGACAGGGGCAAATAATTCAATGAGTAAATATTCATCGTAAATTGAGTTATTGAAACTAGATGTTGGCACGATGATAGCGTCACCGCTCGTAGACTGTGGAGATATAGTAAAAGTCATCGAAGATTGATCTGTATCGTAAATATAAGGATCAATCCAGCCGACATTTAGTTTAGAGAAGGCGTTCCAATCCATGACGTTATAAGATTGCATGTCAGCCTCACCGATATAATCGACGCCACTATAAGAATAATCATAATAATCTTCAAGACCGAAGATGTGACCTTGTTCATGAATCGTCGTCACTGCATCACCAAAGTGGTCTAAATTGGATAAAGAATAAGTATTCGTCAAAGGATTGGTTATCGTACCGGGTTCATTACCTGTCTGAGCCATATGTGGCCACATATTCGAATTCCCGCTTACATTCGTCGCATTGACGATAAAATGAATACTATCGATATAACCATCATCGTTACGATCATAATCATCTAGATTGATACCATTTTGACCAAGCCAAGTCGTAGCTTCATTGAACATCGTGATGATGTTATCCCAATTGCTATCTAATTGAGAACGAGTAAATCTAGTTTCATAAACAGGTGCGACATCGCCGCTGATACGTAACTTACCATAACTCGCATTGAAATAATAAGATGCTAAACTGAAACCAGTTTCAGGACTCATATCATATATAAATGAATCGATTTCACTTAATTTTTCATCATCCCATTCACCTACATTACGCGTGTCCGCTAATTTGATGGGAACCATGAGAAGTTTTTGATCGCCTTGAGATGGAGCAAAATAGGCATCGCGATATGTTACATCAAGACTTAAATCTTGTTTAGTTGCATCAGTGACATTGACCTCAATCGTATCTGTTACACCACTACCATCATCAGCAAGGGCGGTCAAAGTAGTGACACCAATTTTTAAACCAGTCACTTCGCCATTTTCATCAACTCTAGCTACGCTAGTGTCTCCAATACTCCAAGACAAAGATTTATTATATGCATTTGCGGGCATGATTTTGACATTAGCAGAGGCTTTACCACCGACATTCATCGTTAAAACATCAGGAGAAAGTTCAATAGAACTAACTTTGATGCTCGTAGGATCGACGATATGTACTTCGGCACTAGTCATGACGTTACTTCCATCTAAACTTCTGACGGTAACAGTGACGTCACCTATTGCTTTTGCTATGAGATTACCATTTTCATCAATGGAAGCATAATTTGAGTTAGAGACTAACCATTCTAATTGTTTATAAGTAGCATTTTTCGGACTAATTTCTGCTTTAAAATTGATGACATCACCGACGAAGACAGTAGATTCCGCCGGTGTAAGTTTTATGCTCGTAATAGGATTAGCGACAGGAATTACGTTGATATGAGTTACGACCGACACATTAGAACCATCGACGGCACTAATAGTTATATCAGTTTCACCACGTGCAAGAGCGGTGACCATGCCAAATTTATCGACGGTCGCGACTGAAGTATCTTTGCTCACATAAGATAAATTAGGATTTGTCGCATTCGTTGGCACAACTTTGGCGTTGAGTTGCAATGTATCGAAGAGATGAATATCATAACTGCTAGCGATACCATCGATTCTTTGTATCGGTAATATTTCATCGACGACTGATATATTTATAGAATCACCTAAATTCGTCCCGCTAACGATTGCTCTTAGCGTCGTCTCTCCGATGGAAAGTGCAGTTATTGTCTGAGTAAATGTATTAATGGAAACGATGTCTTCGCCTCCAGCATCAAGATAATAAGAAATAGTGTGAGATTTGGCTTCATCAGGTAATATCGTGTAAGAAAATTGCATGCTATCACCTACTTCTAAAACGATTGATGGTTGATCAAAACTAAAAGAAGTTGGTGTTACATCAGGATTATCGATACCACACCCTGATAGTGATAAGGCTCCTAATATAGCAGTAATAATTATTGAACTTTTTTTCATGATTTTACCTCCTCTCAGAAATAACATTATATAATGAATAAATTTTATTAGACAAATATAAAACGTTTAAATTTAGAAAATTAGGCATAGCCGTAACATGAAAAAAATATTTTCAATTACTTTAAAAGATGATTTTTTTCATCTCATTGTTGAATTATTCTAACTATCGCATAATAAAACGCTTAGAATTTAAATATGGAAAAAGACGAAATCAGACAAGTTGTCGATAACGCTCGTAATTATTTTTTGAGTGGGAAAACTTTACCTATCGAAGTTAGGTTAGAAAATTTAAATCGTTTAGAAAGTTTAATAATCTCCTTTCTTCCTAAAATATACGAAGCATTCAAAGAAGACTTAAATAAGCATCCTTTCGACGTCTTATCGACTGAGATTTATTTAGTTTTAGATGAAATTAAATATTTTAAAAAACATCTAAGAAAGCTTAGCAAACCAAAAAGAGTATCCACTTCTATCATCAATTTTCCGTCTCGTGGTTATCTTTATCAAGAACCATATGGCGTCATCCTCATCATGGCACCATGGAATTATCCTTTTCAACTAGCAATCGAACCATTAGTAGGTGCGCTAGCGGCAGGTAACACCATTATTCTAAAACCTGCTAGTTATACACCTAATGTTTCTAAAGTTATAAAAGACATGCTCGCTAATTTTGATGAAGGATTAATTTATGTCGTAACTGGGGGAAGAAATGAAAATCAAGCTTTATTAGATCAAAAATTTGATTACATATTTTTCACTGGTGGCACGACAGTCGGACGATTAGTTTTAGAAAAAGCTAGCGTTAATCTTACCCCGGTCACATTAGAGTTAGGTGGAAAATCACCTTGTATCGTCTTAAAAGATTGCGATTTAGAAATCGCTGCTAAGCGCATCGTTTGGGGCAAATTTTTAAATGCAGGTCAAACGTGCGTCGCTCCTGATTACATCTTAGTGGATGAAACGATACACGATGAATTCATCGACAAAATTAAACGATACATCAATAAATTTTATTATACTAATAAAAAATTAGTCGATGATTTCCCAAAATTAGTAAACACAAAGCATCAAGAAAAAATATTGTCACTCTTAGATGAAAATAAAGTAATAGTCGGTGGAACAATCGTTCGTCCTTTGACTTTATGTCCAACCGTCATGGACGATGTTAAATTTGATGATCCTATCATGCAAGAAGAAATATTTGGGCCTATATTGCCTATTATCAAATATAACAATGTAAGTGAAGTCATTAGTGAAATAAAAGTTCGACCTAAACCATTATCTTGTTACATTTTCTCAAAAAATATTAAATTAGCGAAAAAGTATATGAATGAATTGTCTTTCGGCGGAGGCTGTATCAACGATACGATTATGCATCTAACAAATCACAATCTCCCTTTTGGCGGTGTTGGCTTTAGCGGAATGGGGCAATATCACGGATTAGCGAGTTTTAAAACCTTTTCCCACACAAAAAGCGTATTAGTTAAGAAAAAGAGGGAATTAAATACTAAATATCCCCCACATACACCTAGAAAAATGTCTTTACTGAAGAAAATATTAGGCATTCGCAATAAATAAATATTATTCCACTTTTATTTAAATAAAATGTTGCTTAAAATAGATAACGAAAGGTTGGTACATATATGCCATTAGTTAATACTAAAGAAATGTTTAAAAAAGCCTATGAAGGAGGCTACGCCATCGGTGCTTTTAACTGCAACAATATGGAAATAGTACAAGCAATTACCGAAGCGGCGAAAGAGTGCAACTCACCTGTCATTCTCCAAGTCAGTGCTGGTGCGAGAAAATACGCTAAATCAGTCTATCTTACAAAACTCGTCGAAGCGGCAGTCAAAGATACGAATTTGCCTATCGTCTTACATCTTGACCATGGCGCTGATTTCGAAATTTGTAAAGATTGTATCGATAGCGGTTTTACTTCCGTCATGATCGATGCGAGTAGCAAACCATTCGAAGAAAATATCGCTATTACGCGTAAGGTCGTAGAATACGCACATAGTCACGTTCCTTATGTCACTGTTGAAGCAGAACTTGGTACATTAAGCGGAATTGAAGACGAAGTCAATGTCTCCGCTGAAAACGCATCCTATACAAACCCCGACCAAGTCGAAGAATTCGTCAAAAGAACTGGTGTTGATTCATTAGCAATCGCTATTGGTACGAGTCACGGTGCATATAAATTTAAACCAGGCACTAAACCACAACTTCGTTTCGACATCTTAGAAGAAGTATCTAAACGTCTTCCCGGCTTCCCTATTGTCCTCCATGGTGCTAGTTCAGTCAATCAAGAATTCGTCCAAATCATCAACGAAAATGGCGGCAAACTACAAGACGCTATTGGTGTCCCAGAAGACATGCTACGTCAAGCCGCTAAGATGGCAGTTTGTAAAATTAACATTGATAGTGATTTACGTCTCGCTATGACTGCTGGTATTAGAAAACATTTTATCGATCATCCAGATCATTTCGATCCTAGACAATATTTAGGCGATGGTCGTGCGAATGTCAAAGCTTTAGTGAAACATAAAATCATGGATGTCTTAGGTTCTAACGATAAACTATAATTACATCATAACGATAAAAAATAAAAGTCTACCACAGATGATAGGTACCCCAAATCCTAGACATTAGGAAAGGGGTACTTTTTTATGAAATATTCATGGGAATTCAAACTTGAAT
>CALVPP010000036.1 GCA_944351395.1 uncultured Bacilli bacterium | reverse complement strand
ATAGTGGCATATTTAAGTTGAAAAGGCAAAAGCAACAAAGAGAAATGATTTGTTGCATTTTGTTTTTCAATTAACCTTTTTTAACAATATTTGATATATTAAAAGCAGATATGATAATTTTATCCTTATCGCTTTTTCATCTTATACACGCTAGTGACATCTTAGGAGGGAACAGGCAATGAGATTATCTAGATTGTTATTACCTTTATTGTTAGTGACGACCGTCTCTTGCTCTCAAACTCTTGGTTCACCAGGTATTTTTGGTGAAAGGCATTATGAAGATATCGATTATTCTTTATATCTTAATCCAAATCGAGGTCGAATTTTCATTTGGGAGTATGACGGGGTGTTAGAGACCGCTATCGCGTATAGAAGCGCTCATTATTCTATAAGTACACATTACACAGAAGTTTTATATTTACAAAAATTTTATCCTTGTCCTTTAGACACTTTAAAAGATATTTTGGATTATCGATTTGGAGAAAACAAACCGAGAGGTTTGCAAGTTATCCCTGTTTCTTGCCCAATCTCCGAAGATTATTATAATGATCGACCTACCCAAAAAGAATACGATTCATTAGTGGAAATATGCGAATATTTAGGTATCGGATATGAAGCTGTACCATTACCGCGGGAGTAAAAAAATATGAAGAAGGTTTTGCATTTATTGATATCATTATTCCCGCTCATAACTTTGGGGTGCGATGATACGAGTAGAAAGACGAGCGATTTTAGCGACTATGCGATAATAGGATTAAAAAATATTAAAGACAATATCGTCGATGAAGAGAACCCTTCATCTATTACTATCGCTAGCAAATATTATGAAAATGATTCTTTGATAGGTGAAGTCAATGCTTCATACGATGAAGAGGAGAATATCTATCACGAAGTTACCTTAGCCAACAATAATGAAGCGCACGTCTACTTGCACGAAAGAATTCCTTTGACTGTCGAGAGGCTTTTCGCTTTCAAAACTATTGATAGAGATTTAGGTTTAGTGATCGATACATTTATCGAGGAAGAAGTATGCACTAGCGAAGAAGAATTCAATCGAGCTTTTAAAGATAAATTGGACGAGACTGCTACACCATACATCTCGAGATACTATTTAAGATTAGGCGAAACTGTCGATAATCTAATCAATATTTTGCAAAACGCTATCGGTAATATTAAGACATATTTTGACGTCGAAAATGGTATCTACGAAATCGAAACTTACGAGGCGATGTATACTTACAATTTTGATGGTTACAATCTAGTTTCGTATAGCATTGAAAAAGGAACAAATTTAGAGGAACATATCATAACTTTCGACGCTTCGATTAACCCACCAGAATACGATGCGAATAGAGGCTTAATTTTATGAGAAAAAGATTGCCTATATTATTATGCTCTCTAATTTTTATCACCTCCTGCACACCTTCTACTCCGACACAAAAAATTGAAAGTATTGACATCGTAGGAGTAAATGAAAACGAAATGGTAGAGCAGGGTGGCGTCTTAAATTTAAGAGCGACTACTAATCCTTCTAACGCTTTAGTGAAATGGGAAACATCAAATCCGCACATCGCTTCCATCGACGAATTTGGCATCTTAAAACTTCATGGTGTCGGCAAGGTGAACATCATCGCTCAAGGCGGCGGGAAAAAAGATGAGGTTACTATCCAAGTTTATCCGAATGTAGAAATTATTTTAGATACTTTAAAAAATGATTTGTCGATAGAAGGACGCATCGATATTTTAAATACGACTCGTACTTATCATTTTGAGAAAGTAGTGGATAAATCTGAAAACGGACAATATTTTTCTTTTTGTAGTGCTAGTTTGGGTGATGATTTTGATCCATATGTAGTCGTTGAACATGAATTTTATTTTAAAGACGAGAATGGACTTTTGGTCCATAACTACATAAATAACAATAATGAAGTGGTGAATGTTCCAGTGGATGGAAGTTATTTTGATGATGCCATCAAGTCACCATTCGATAACGTAACTTCAAACATGATCGAAGTCATCTCTTTAGATGAAGTCATGATTAGGTTCGATGAAAATTTTATCGATTACAATACTCTTTTAGCTCACCTCGTCGGCAAAGACGATTTAAATATCCCAGTCGATGGACTTTACATCACCTTAAAAGAAGATGGTTCTTTAGATACGTTGAATGGTGTGAGCAATAAATTCCAATTGCGATTCTGTCATTTCGTCCCAAAATATTATACGGCCGCGCCAAAAAGAAAAATTATTCCTAATGAAGAAATTGAAGAAAAAGAACACGCCTCACAAATCGTCGAAGCTATCGCTAACAAAAATTATACGGTCGACATTAGCATAGGTACGAATGAGGCTGAACGATATGTTATGTACGTCGACGAAAAAGGTATCGCCTTAGTAGGTGAGAACGTCACCCATCTAGAAGTTTATTCTTATCAAGATGGTTTAGGTTTATTCGCAGTAGATGTAGATAACGACACCTTAATAGCGAAGAGTGATAACCCTGTGGCGTTAGATGTTCAATCATTTAATCCCATCCATTTCGATAACTCGCTTATCACTTATCCTGATTCTGAAGGCAAGATTAGTCTCTTAGGTGGGTTAGATCCTTTCGCACATCGTCTCGTAGGATTAGATCCCACCTACCCATTGTTAGAAGGCAAGTTAGATGTTCGTGATATTAGTTCTGTGTTTCTAAACACTAGTTACGATGAAAATGATAACATCGATGAAATTTATTTCGACATGCTCGTCATGAAAAATATCGTCGGTGATTACGTCTATCAAAAAGCCACTCTGCTGGTTAGAAATATAGGAACGACTACATTCCCATATTCTGGCTATGAATTCGTTCCACTCGCTATCTAATCTAATTCTTCTTTAATCAAATCAGCTAAAGCGATTAAAGGTTCGTTATTTACTAATTCGATTTTTCCTTCATCACACGCTTTTGCGATATGGGAATCTATAGGCAATTTAACGGAAATTTTAGCATTTACTTCGTCTTTAATTTGTTTTAAAGAACTCGGGAATATTTCAATTTTTTCATGGCAATGTGGACAAATTGCGTAGCTCATATTCTCCACGATAGCGAGCAATGGGATGTTCATTTCTTTGGCCATATTGACCGCTTTCATGACGATCATCGAGACGAGATCTTGAGGAGTGGTGACCACGATAATACCATCGAGTGGAATGGATTGATAAATCGTAAGAGGGACATCACCTGTTCCAGGCGGGAGGTCGATGAGCAAAACATCTAATTCGTCCCAAACGACATCTTCATAAAATTGTTTGACTGCACCGGCGATGACTGGCCCTCTCCAAATGATTGGTGTCTCCTCATCATCTACTAAGGTGTTAATCGATATAACTTTAATTTCTAGATTAGTTAAGACAGGTAAGATCAATTTTTCGTTGAGCGCACTACATTTTTCGTGTAAGCCAAACATTTTAGGGATGCTCGGTCCTGTGATATCTGCGTCTAGGATACCGACTTTTAATCCCTTTTTTGCTAATTCGCTAGCGAGGCTAGAAGTGACCATCGATTTACCGACACCACCCTTGCCTGACACTACTGCGTATATTTTTTTGATGTGGCTAAGTTCATTTAGATGGGCTTTAAAATCCACCCTTTCGCCACATCCCTCGACAGAACAATTTTCACAATTATGATTACAATCAGCCATGACTTTATTCTCCTTAATTCAATTCGACTTAATTATTATATGACAGCGTTTACTTTTAACAAAGATTAATGAATGATATCTGCACACATATGCGCACAAAAAGAAGTTCTAATTTTGAATTAAGAAATTTAATTAAGGCATATTTTGCTGTTGACTTTAGTGATGTAATTCTATATCTTTTATGAATATTAAGAAAGGAGGAAAAACGCATGTCTAAAATGAAATTAGCCTTGTTACCGCTTACTGCACTTATCTTAGGCGCTTGTGCTCCAACTCCAGATCCTGTCGATTGGACCGATGAAGACAAAGCAACTATGGCATCTGTCTTAGGCGATAACAACTACTTACCATTCATGTATTTTCCTGGTTATCAACTAGAAGTTGAAAATGAACATGTGGTCGTAACGGCCGCAAACGTCACAGAAGAACAAGTGGATGCTTACGAATTATTACTAATCGACAATGGTTACGTCGAAGAAGACGCAGTTTATACTTTGGCACTAGGCAAAGATTCTACCGGCGTCAATTATCAAGAAATCTACGTCGAATTAGAATTAGTAGGTAATGCTTTCTTCATCGACGGTTCTTATGGTGAAAGACCTGTTCCTACTTGGACTGATGAAGAATTAGAATGGCTCGAAGAGACTATTCCTGGTGTTGATTTCCCATTCTTAGAAACGATGCCTGAAGGCTATGAAACTAGTTTACGTAATTACGACGTAAGCCCTCTTGGTAAATTGTTCCAACTCGTCCTTCACACTCCATTAAGCGCTGAAGGTTCTGCACTCAATGCTAGATTAACTTCAGAATATAGTGCTTTACTCGAAGCGACACTTGGTTCTTCAGTTGAAAGAGGCACTGTTTACTCAAACGGCGTCGAATATTTTGGTACCGTTCCTGAATTTACTTGGACCGTGTTATTTGTTTACTTCGGTACGACTACTGGAGATGCTGAAAGTGAGTTCTACGTCCAAATTCATATGGTTCAACAAACCCCATGGAATGTTGAAGATGAAGATGTCACATCTGATAATTTCGATGAATTGAAAACTCTAGATAGTACAGGTGCTCTCGTCCATGATGGCGAAGAAGTGACCTTGCGTGGTACGATTGCTGCTTATAGTGGCGATGACTTCATCTTAGCTAGTCCTTCAGGTGAGTTCAACAATACCATCAAGCTTGCAAACGTCGTCGCAGCGGCTGGCATTGCTGTTCCAGAAATTGGTAACTTCATCAAGGTAAGTGGTACGCTTGGTCTCAATGAAAATGGTGAACCTGAATTACAAGAAATTACCAGCCTAGAAATTGTCCAAGAACAAGGGCAAGATTATAGGAAGACTATTGAATACGCTCCATATCTTGAAACTATTTATAACGACAAATCTAATGGCGGCTTAGCAATTAGAGCAGATGCATTTTTCGTCGAAATTGAATCTACATCACCAATTCAAGAAGGCGCTGAAGCTAACGTCACTATTGCATTCGATGGTACATACAATGAGGTAACAGGTGAATATCAATTCGAAGAAGAAGATTTAGCTACTTTACACATCGGTGCTGGAGTAGAAAATATTCATCAGATGATTGGTGCATTAAACGGCTATACGACTGGCGACGTCATCAAAATTACTGCCGGTATCATCTCTTACGATGAGAATGATAAGATTATCATCGAAGGTTATACTGGTACGATCGTTTCCGCATCACAAGCTGTAAACGACAACTACAACGTCGATATGATCAACTCAGTCATCGATGCCTATTCTAGTGGTGGTTATGGCTATTCTGAAACGATGTCACCATTCCCGGATGAGATGCCTAGCATCCTTTCATCCTTAGAAGCACAATACATTGTCTTAGACCACGCTTTCGTCTTCGCAGATAGTGGTGAAGATTTCGACAATGGTGTCATACTCGAGATTGATAGTGCCGAAATCACCTTTGGTGATGGTACTGCAGCAAATCCAGGTAATGCTGATGCGATCGTCGAAGCTATCGTCGATTCACTCAAAATTATCGGTGGCGGTGCAATGTGGTATGCTGATCCAGACAACCCTGGCATCTATTGGTTATTAGACGCTAGTGGTAGATCTATCGATAACATCTACGTTCGTGTGTTAGCAGGCACTGGAGAAGGCGCTAACTACATCATGGTGCAGATGTTCATTCTCTAATCGATTGACATTGAATAATTAAAAGAAAGACACGTTCATATGAGCGTGTCTTTTTTCTTTAAAGAAAAACTTTATTGACAAACATCAGGAACTTTTTAAAATAAAGACATGCGAAGAAATAAAAAATATACGACTATCCGTAAATTTGATATTAAAGAGACGAGTATGCTCGCTTTAACGAACGCTTGCGTTTTATTGCTCGCTATTTTCCTCATGTTCTTAAATGCGTTCTATTATTCAAATTTTTCTTATTTTGAATTGATGTTCGGTTTAGGAACGTTTACGGTGAAGCCATCCGCTACGCTCATCATTTTATTTATCATTACTCTAGTTCTCATCGTTCTTAATTTGTTATATAAAACTAAATTCACTTCTAAATATTATTTACTAAGCATATCTACCGCTAGTGTCATTCTTTCTATATTCTATTTCGTTTCGCCACAACTCGCGACTTTAGAAGGATGTATTAGTGCTTCTAGATATTATGGACATTCTTTCGCTTCCACGATATTTGCTAGTTTCATTCTTTTAGCTGCTTTAGTATCGCTTGGTTATAGCATTTATCTCATCGTCACTAAAAAGGATAATTAAATGAAAATATTATTAGTTAATGATGATGGTTTTGGTGCACCTGGAATCATCACCCTAGAAAAATTATTGAACCGCTTAGGTGAAGTTTTCGTCGTCGCTCCAAAGGAACATATGAGCGGGAAAGGTATGTCTACGACTATTTTAAAACCATTTTTTGCTAAAAAAATAGATGAACACCATCACATCGTCGATGCGACACCAGTCGATGCGACAAGTTATGGCGTTTTAGCTTTAAAAGAAAAATTTGATATCGTATTTAGCGGCATTAATAGTGGTCCTAATTTAAGTTATGACACTCTTTATAGTGGCACGATTGGTGCAGCATTACAAGCTAATTTATATGGTATTCCTAGCATCGCTTTTTCTTGTTTTAATAATTTTGATATCGTCACTAAATATTTTGATGAGGTGATGCAATTCATAGATAATCACCATCTAATTGCGCCTCATAGAACTATAAGTGTCAATTTTCCACGCGGAGAATCTATAAAAGGCATTGTCTTCGCTAAACCTTCCATGCGAAAAGATGAATTATTTTTACATCATGACGATGAAGAAGTGCATTTTTCTCGTAAAGTGCACATTCCAAAAGACGAAGAAAGCGATGAAAAGAAAATCATGGAAGGCTATATTACAATTACTATCTTCAACCCATGTTATCATGTCGAAGAAGATATGAATTGTATGATGTAGATTTCTCATTAATTTGGAAATTACTCGAATAAAAATGTGAAGAAACATCTTAATTCAGATGATGGTAGGAATTATATGACATTTTGGCTTTTTGAAACACCGGTGGATAGTTCATTTGTGACTGACAATAAGTTATATGATAGTGGTATTAGCACTTATTCATGGACTGAAAGACAAGCATATAACCTTATGTATAGAGGAACATCACTACTTAAAAACGACAATAGTTTCTATCACGTTTATAAGGAATATTTTATGGAAACAGAACAGCATTCCATGAATGGATTTGATCATTTTCACGTTTATTGTTGGGACAGAACAGGCGTATTACCAGTTCGGGTAAGAGTTAAAAACGGAAAAATTGAATACGCTCATTCCTTCTTTGGACCGATGTATCTAAGAAATTCTGATGATCCATTAAATGGTGAACCAACGAGATATCCAGAGGTTTGATTATGAACTATAAATTTAAAATAGGTGATGTCGTATGTCCTAAAATTGATTACGCAGAATATAAGGAAAAACATTTTTTATGTCCTCGTAATCTTTTCATCATAACTGATTACGTTGAGACTTCTAAAGATGAATATTTGGCTCACAACGAAAGAAGAAAAATATTATTGAGGCACGGTTATGTATATGTAGTTAGGCAGCTTATAGAAGATTGTGGTTCAGCTGATATCGCTTTCAAAAAAGAATATAGCAAGGAAGAAGATCTTATGTTTTATACTGATGACGACGGCGATATGTACATTCAAGAAGCTAAAGAAATAGTTTTGACACCAAATTGGGAAAAAAGTTATAAATTCCATTATTATCCTGCTACAGAAGATGATTACGACGAATTCGGTAATTTGAAAACCGATTATTTTTCAGATTAATGAATCAAAATGTGTAGGAGCAGAATTATGAACTACAAATTTAAAATAGGCGATATAGTATGTTACAAAAGAGATTA
>CALVPP010000035.1 GCA_944351395.1 uncultured Bacilli bacterium | reverse complement strand
TTTTTGAAAAAGCAAAGCTTTTGCTTCTTTTTGCCGTATCTTTTTGTAAAAATTTATAAGATAATAGTTGTATGGATGAAATAGAAATAAAAACATTAATTCAAATTATAAAAAATAGTAATGATATCGTCTTTTTGACCGGCGCTGGCGTGAGCACTCCTTCTCATATTCCTGATTTTAGAAGTCCCACTAGTGTTAATAGGGTTGAAGAAACATATCATCTTCCAGTTGAAGTCATATTATCTCGTGATTATTTTTATGAACACCCTGATATTTTTTATGATTATTATTTTCGTTTTATGGTGCATGAAGCTGCTAAGCCCAATATCATTCACCAGTTTATCGCAAAATTAACTAATCAGACGCATAAAAATGTTACTGTCGTCACACAAAATATCGACGGACTTCACGAAAAGGCGTGTGATAAAAATGTTTTAACATTACACGGCACTATTTTTTCAAATCATTGTACACATTGCTTTAAATCTTTTGATTTAAATGAAATAATAAAACTAAAACCGATACCTACCTGTCCCATTTGTCACCACCTCATCAAACCAGATGTCGTTTTATATGGAGAGATGTTAGATCAATGGACATTAGATCAATCATTAAAAGCAATATTAAAGGCAGATACTTTAATCGTTTTAGGCACTTCCTTAAGAGTCTATCCAGCAAGCGGACTCATTCGTTACTTCAAAGGAAAAAATCTTGTCATCATCAATAAAGAAAAGACGCCATATGACGAGGTGGCAACCCATGTCTACCACACATCACTTGAAAGCGTCTTTACTAAATTAGATGAATATTTCTTTTAGAGTTTGACGTTATGGAAAATATTTTGTACGTCTTGTAGTTCTTCTAATAAATCGATGAGTGTTTTAAATTTTTCTAAATCTTCACCATCTAATGTGATGTAATCGTTTGGAATTAGTTTAATTTCACTAACGATAAAATCATTAACACCAATTTCTTGTAAAATATCACGCGCTTTCGAGAAGTCATGAGGCGCGACTAACACGCTAATTTCCCCATCTTCTTCCGTTACTTCAGTGACATCAACATCATTTAAGATGAGAGCTTCTTCTACTTCTTGTTCATTTTTACCAGTGAAGACGAAAAGTCCTTTTTCTTCAAAATTGTAAAGAACGCTCGCCATATGACCACCCTTACGAACGATCGTAGTTTTAATCTCTACTAAAGCACGATTTGGATTATCAGTTAATGAATCGACGACGATATATGAACCACCTGGTCCAAAAAATTCATAACGTCCTGCGATGTAAGCTTCTTGTTCACCGCCAGCAACTTTTTTAATTGCTCTTTCGATGACATCTTTTGGTACACCTTGGCTCTTATATTTATCAATCGCTGACCTTAACGCTAGATTGGAATCAGGGTCAGGAGTGCCCTGTTTAGCAGCGATATAGATTTCTTTAGAAGCACGCATATAGATAGCAGATTTTTTCTTCGCTGTTGCTTCCATCGCTTTTGCTCTTACTTCAAAATGTCTTCCCATAAATTTTTACCTCCACATAAATATAGCACAAAATTACAATTTTGTTCCTTTTTTCTTTCTATTCATACATTTAATAATGTAATCAACATATGTTTTTGCGACATCGACTCCACTAATTTTTGAAATATGGTCGAAAAAGGCGTTTGAATTAACTTCACATAAAATAGGTTCTCCTTCTTCACCGATGAGAATATCGACTCCACAATAATCAAGTCCTAAAATTTTGCTGGCATCGATTGCCATTTTTGAAAATCTAGGATCTAAATCAATCTTTTCACCCCTTCCACCTAAATGGATGTTCGAGCGGAAATCATCTTTAGCTATTCTTTTCATTTTCACTACTACTTTATGATTGATGACGATGACCCGAATATCGACGCCATATGACGATTTTATAAATTGCTGATAAATGTGTGGAACACGTTCCAATTTTTTCATGATATTGTCTAATTCATATTCATCATTTATCAGATGCACTCTTAAGCCTAGCGATCCATAAACTTCTTTGACGATGAGAGGAAATGCCAATTCCTTCATGATTTTCTTTTTGAAATCGTCTTCATGAAAATGATCATAAACTAAAGGCGATGCAATAGTCTTTGGCATTTTAATATTACTATTTGCAAGAGCGATATGGGTAAGCATCTTATCATCACAAAGATAAATTGAAGATGCGCTATTGAACATGCGTATACCTAATTTTTGGATGAGAAATGCGATGTAAGGATCTTTATCTAAATAAACGACAAAATCATATTTCATTAGATGGTCCTTAAAAATATTGCCATCACTATCGATATAAGTTAATAAATCACTATTCGTACGTATATCAATTGCGACACTACGCTCGTCAAACTTACTTTTTAAGGCTGATACTTGTTTAAAACTTTCTTCACTAAAGCCATTCGCGTTAATGACGATAAGACCTTTCATATTAGTAAGTCACCTCCACTAGATAAAGACCAGAAGGACTTATATTATATGACGTCACTTCATCTACTTCACTATCTAATCTACTCTTAATGTAGTTTAAATCTTCTTTAGCAAAATATACCGCAAGTGTTGTTCCTAAAATCATTCTAATCATGTAACGCATGAATCCATCGCCATAAAAATCGATATAAATATGATTATCTATTCTTTTAACGGTGATATTTTGAATTGTTCGTAGATAATTATCTTCATCTTCTTCCTTAGACGTAAAATTCTTAAAATTGTGTTTACCAATGAAAATATGTAATATTTTATTGATTTCTATTTCATTAACATAATCTTTAATCAAGAGACTGTAATTATTTTCAAATGGTAATAAGACATTGTCGTTGCATATGACGTAGCGATAATGTTTTCTTATCGCTCCAAAACGTGAATGAAAATTAGGACTAGTTTCATAAATATTTAAAAATCTAATCGAAGGAGGTAATAAAGCGTTAACACTAGCGAGTAGTTTATAAGCATCTACTTCTACATCGACATCAAAATGGATGATTTGACCTAAAGCATGAACACCTCTATCCGTGCGACCACTTGCATAAATCTTTACATCACATTGGAGTATTCGTTTTAAAACTTTTTCAATTTCGCCTTGTATGGTAAAACTATCAGGTTGAATTTGATAGCCTTTAAAAGCTGAACCATCATAACTTATCACAGCAACTAATCTTTTTACCATGTTCCATACACTCCAAACTGTGCAAATATATCGATATTAGCGACACTTAAATAAATGATGAAAGACATTACTCCAGCACATAGTAAAAAAGAAACTAAATCTAAGAAATGAAATCTTAAGAGATGATATCTTGATCTTTTTGCTCTAGGATCATAATTCCTTGCTTCCATCGCATTTGCGAGTTCTTCGCTCCTTTGAAAACTAGAGACGAATAAGGGGATGATAAGAGCGATAACTGCTTTAAATTTCATCTTGATCGAACCATGTTTAAAATCGACACCACGTGATGCTTGTGCTTTCATGATGCGATTCGCTTCATCTAATAAAGTAGGAATGAATCTTAAAGCGATAGAGATGACCATCGCTATTTCGTGTGCTGGAAAACGTATGATCTTAAGTGGGCTCATATACCATTCTAATCCATAAGTTAAATCTAATGGTTTCGTCGTTGCCGTGAGCATCATCGTCACTTGAATCATCATGAAAAGACGAAAGATAATTTTAAGTGATTGGAGAATAGATTCCCAATATACATGAAAATTACCAATGCTAAAAGCAATATGTTCTGTTCCATAAATTGGTACTAATACATTGATGAGCATGAGAAATAAAATTAAGAACCACATCGCTCTTAAGGATTTTAGTAAGGAAAGTAAAGAAACGTGGCTAAAAGCCATTAAAATGAGCAATAAAATGAATAATATGCCCATGACGAAGAAAGTGGATGAAAAGTTATATAAAGGCATGAATATAGCGACCATAAGAAGGATGAGAGACATGATTTTTTGTCTTGGATCAAGCCTATGAACAAAAGACGAATAAGGGACGTATCTACCTAAAGTCAACGACGCCATGAGTCGATTTCCTCCTTGATAGATTTCGCTAATTTAAGAACATCCTTACTATCTTTAACATCTAAATGATAGCCATGTTCATTCAATGAAGTGATAAATTTATACGAGACAGGAACTTCTAATGATAAATCTTCTAAATTTTCTTCAAATATTTTAATGTGGTCAGCGTGTCTAATAAGTTGACCATCTTTCAATAAAACAACATCTTCGACTTCATTTAAAACGATATCCATATCGTGGGTGACGAGAATAATCGTCTTACCTGATTCATGCAATCTTTTAAGTAAGTTTAATATTTCCTTTGCACCAAGAGGATCAAGTCCTGCAGTTGGTTCATCTAAAACTAATATTTTTGGTTCCATCGCTAAAATACCAGCGATTGCTACTCTTCTTTTTTCACCACCGCTAAGTTCAAAAGGTGAACGTTCAAAATATGAGTCATCTAATCCAACTTGTCTTAAAGCCTCAATTGCTCTATTTTTTGCAGTTTCGATATCCACTTTAAAATTTTTAGGTCCAAACATCACATCTTTTAAAACTGTCTCTTCGAATAATTGATATTCTGGGAATTGAAAAACTAACCCTACTTTTTCACGAAGTTTAAGTAATTCTTTCTTATTTTTTCTCTTTTTGTTGTTAGAAATATAATCATCGATATGAACTTCCCCTGAAGTAGGAAAAAGTAGACCATTAAAATGCTCGACTAGAGTCGACTTACCGCTTCCAGTATGCCCTACGATAGCGATATATTTACCATCTTCTAAAGTAAGATTAATATTTTTTAATGCTTCTTGCTCTAGAGGAGATTTTATCTGATATGTATGAGTTAAATCTAAGCATTTAATTGACATAAATATTCCTCTAAAGTTTTTAAATCTTCAATATCTGATACATCTACCCCAATACTCGTAAGAGCATTTTTCATCTTATAGAAAAAAGGGACATCTAATTCAATCGCTCGTAGCGTGTCTTCTTTTGCATATATTTCTTTTGGTTTACCTTCTAAAAAAACCTTCCCATCATTTAATGCGATGATGCGATCGGCTTTAAGTGTCTCTTCTATTTCATGAGTGATGAGGATAATAGTGAGTTTAGGATTTAGCTCATGCATATGTAAGACGATATCCATCATTTCCTTACGTCCTTTTGGATCAAGCATCGCTGTCGCTTCATCTAAAATTAAAATATCAGGATTCATCGCTAAGACACCGGCGATGGCCACTCTTTGTTTTTGTCCACCAGATAGGTGTTCTGGTTCTTTATCTAAAAAATCATCCATACCAGTCAATGTGGCAAATTCTTTCACTCTTTTTACCATTTCTTCGCGTGGTATATTTTGATTTTCTAAACCAAAAGCAATATCATCTTCCACGCTAGAACCGATGAATTGATTATCAGGATTTTGGAAGACAATACCGATATGTTTTCTTAAAAGTTGAACATTTTTTGGTGTTAATAATTCATCGTAGATGAATATTTTGCCATTAGAAGGAGAAAGTAAGCCTGCACTAAGTTTAGCTAGTGTTGATTTACCTGAACCATTATGACCGATGATCGCGATGAATTCGCCTTCGTCTACATGAAAAGAGACGTCACGCAGTACGTCTTTACCCTCTTCATAAAATGCGAATACATGT
Organism: uncultured Bacilli bacterium; assembly: GCA_944351395.1. Classification (GTDB taxonomy): domain Bacteria; phylum Bacillota_I; class Bacilli_A; order RFN20; family CAG-826; genus CALVUG01. Next base: position 5,994 of record CALVPP010000035.1, on the reverse strand, counting down.
TCGAAACGTAAGACGTTCATTCTTTCACTTTCACCTCGATTAAACGTCCTTGATATCGACGATACTTAATATTAGCTAAATCGAGCATTTTACGTGATGCCTGACACATGATCGTGTCGTGATATTTATCATCTAAATAGACGATTTCTTTAATACCGCATTGCACGATAGCTTTTACACATTCATTGCACGGGAATAAGGTGACGTATACTGTCGCACCTTCAAGTCTCGTCATATCTTTTGCATTTAAAATTGCATTAAATTCAGCATGGCATACATAAAGATACTTAGAATCTAAACCTTCATTTTTATTCCAAGAAAGCTTATCTTCGTCTAGCGTTTTTGGCATGCCGTTATAGCCTATAGAGACAACTTTATGATCATCATCGACGATACACGCACCGACTTTTGAGTTTGGATCTTTACTCCTCAAACTAGAAAGGATAGCTAAACCCATGAAATATTCTTCCCAATTGATGTTATTCATATAATTAATATCCTTTCGTACCTAAGACGATGCAGACGATGATGACGATAAGTAATAATGCACCACCGATGATTGGAAGATAGATGTGCAAAAACTTTTTAGAAAAACGATAACGCTTCAGCGTGTCATAATTAGCTTCGGTTTTAAAATCTAATAAAACATTCATCACATCTTCATGGACGAGTTTTTCGTTTTCTTCACCAGTTAAACCTTCACCTAACATGACGAGTTTTTCTAATTTTGCTAAATCTTCACTAAATCTTTTATCGACGACATTTTTAATAATTTCATCGTATTCTTTACGTTCTTTTAAAGTGATTTTTTTTGTAAAACAAAATCTTTCATCATCCACTAACATTTCATACGTATCGTCGATGAATTTATCAATTTGTTTACGATATCTGCCTCTTAAATATTCTTTCTCCATAGTGACTAAATAATACTACATTATTTAAAAAATACATAACAAAAAAGAGCCTAAGCGTGAAAACTTAAGCTCCTTCTAAATAATTTAATTCAAAACACTACTAGTGAGCGAGCATCCACTTCATGTCTTTTCTAGTTTTGATAGCTAAGACATTGACTGCGATGGTAAAGGCAAGAGGCAAGATAGTAGCAAGATAGAAAGTATAGTCCATCGCACCTATGGCGTTGTTCATGATGACATAAGCGTAGATTAATCCTAACAATACGAGTAAGAGGACATCGACACTAATCAAATCTCTAATCTTAACCATGCCGACAGAGCCATTAGAGAATAGAGCAGCCACACCCATGAGTAAGATAGGCAAGAGGAAAACGCCAAGAGAGGCAATGATCATAACTGGTAAATCTTCGGTCGTTGCTGAAGAAGAGTTCATGAGTTGAGTATACATTAACATCCAAATATTAGAACTCGACATAGAAGATACTAGATAATAAGCACTATATGCAATGGCGATAAAACCGACACCACTTACGATAAGATTAGCTAAGCTAATTTTGCTTAAATTTACTCTATTCATATTTGCAATGACAATCATCGCCACAGATGAAGCACAAACGACAGCTAATACGATGACGTTGTACCAAAGTTCAGGAGCGAATAACACTAAATTACCTAAATGATTAGCGGTGATAAAGGCGATGAGCAATCCTGGAAGAATACCAGCTAAATTTGCATAATACCAACGGGATTTAATTTTACCTTTAACTAGATAGATAATTAGGTTAACAATTGTCCAAATGAACATAATTAAAAGAACGACCGAACATATGAAGAATAAGAGCCAAATGATGAATGTGCCTACTGAAGAAGGACTAGTAAACACGAAGGTACTTTCTAAATTAGAACAAACATAAGCAAATAAATTAGTTGAACCAACAAATAACAATAACGGGCTAATACATAAAACCAACGCTAATATTAAACTCGTGATTATCGCCCACTTCTTAGGTTTAAACCTGATTGGCTCTACAGCGACGACTTCTTCTTTTACTTCTGTCGTTTCACTTTCTTTTTCTACTGGTGGTTCTTCAACTGGCGGAACGACGACAGGTGAAACAACTTCTTCTACAACTGGTGGTTCTTCAACTTTAGTTTCTTCCTCCACTGGATCAGGAACTAATTTCTTACCACAATTTATACAATAAATTGCTTCAGCAACATTTTCTTTACCACAATTAGCACACGTGACCTTTGGTTCTTCCTTGACCTCTGGTTCTTCCTTCTTCTGCAATACTCTTAAATCTTGTCCGCAGTGCGAACAGAAGCATGCGCTCTTAGCGTTCTTCCCACCACAGCGAGGGCAGATGACTATCTCGATGACACCTTCTACTTTTCTTGCGACGAGAACTTTTTCTCTTGGCTTATTAGTCGTTTCTACTTTTGGAGTAACAACAGGCTTTGTTGTAGGTGCTTGCTTGACCACAGGTTTTGGTGTCTCTTTTTTAATTTCACCATGAAGTAAATCAAAACCACAGTTACGACACTTCTCTTGGGTCTTACCGACAAAAGCACCACATTTGGGACACTTTTTCATAAAATCCTCCTCAATGTTAAATACTAATTTAACTATAACCACTTAACATTATCACTGCAAGCGTAAATGAATTTATTACCATCATTTTCCATGTAAAAAGGGCCTAGAACGTATCTAGACCCTAGGGATGTGATATATTATGTAACTTATTCTAATGATATACCATCCGACCTCTCGACCATATTCGAAATGTTAACATCGTCTCTTTTTTTAATTTGGGCAAAAGTGATAAGTAATGCAATCGAAACAATAGCGAGAGAGAATGCAATCCAAAGTGGAATAGATACGTATTGAATTCCAACCATCGCTGCTACATAGATGATTGGGAACAATAACCCTAACGCAGCACAAGATGTAGCGACGATTGGAGTTCTATAACGCACTGCATCACTAGCTAAGGCAAAGTTTGCTTCGATAGCAGAAATGAGGAAAATTGGTGTAAGAATCGTACCTAAAATAGCGAGGAAATAATAACCATCAAACGGAACGTTAGGAGATAGATTTACAAACATTAGAGCAAAACTAGACATACGCGTCCCTAAAAGTAATACTCCGTCAAATAGGAACACGAATAAGAATGCAATCATCGCACCGCTTAAAGAAAAACCTAAAATAGTTTTAACTAGTGCATTACGAACGAAGAGATGATAAGAGGCTCTTTCAGCTTTACGTAAGATGATACCAATAAAGCCTAATAAGAAGAATAGAACTGCCGCACTAGTTAAAATGACATTAATTACATTAATGTTGCCTGTTTGATTGACAAATAAAGAATAAGAATTTGCATAAGCCATTAAGATGGAAGTGGTGACTAACGCTACACTGTAGGCAAAGAAGTGAGCAAAATTATGATAAACGAGTAATTTTTCTTTAACTGAATAAGTAATTAATAAAACCAAAGCGACGATAGAAATGACTCCAGCACCGACAGCGGGAATAACGAATAAACAATAATTAATTAGTCCAGCAAACGTATTATAACTTATCCATGATGAAAGATTGTTGTTCATCATCATGAAAAAGTTAATATAAGGATCACTAGCGGATAAAACTAATGGTATGGCGCCTAAAAAGAAAGTAGCGATGAGAATAAAAATCATCGCAATTTTAGAACACACACCACAAGGAGCGACTAACACAGTCTTTTCATTTTCACTAGTAACATTTTCTTCAGGAATTTTATCTTCCTCTACAATTGCAGTCGAAGGAATAGGAACGAACGTATCTTCAACAGTTGGTTCGGCTTTCTTTTCTACAACTGGTTCTTCAACTACTGGCTTAGGTAAAACTTCTTCATGCAAAGCTTTCGCACAATAAGCACAATAATTTGCGTCTTCGACATTTTCCTTACCGCAGTTAGGACATGTGATAGTCGTAATTTTCTTCTCTTCTACTGGTTTAGATTGGAATTCTTCTAGAATGCCTAATTTTTGACCACAATGAGTGCAATATGAGGCACTAGAAACATTCTTCCCACCACAGCGAGGGCAGATGACTATCTCGATGACACCTTCTACTTTTCTTGCGACGAGAACTTTTTCTCTTGGCTTATTAGTCGTTTCTACTTTTGGAGTAACAACAGGCTTTGTTGTAGGTGCTTGCTTGACCACAGGTTTTGGTGTCTCTTTTTTAATTTCACCATGAAGTAAATCAAAACCACAGTTACGACACTTCTCTTGGGTCTTACCGACAAAAGCACCACATTTGGGACACTTTTTCATAAAATCCTCCTCAATGTTAAATACTAATTTAACTATATAATGTTAAGCGTCATGCATGCAAGAATTTATCGGTAATTTGCCATAATAAAAAAATCAACAAAAAATATGATGAAATTTATTTTCATCTCATTTAGAATGATTAGCGATGAAAAAGACTAACTGGTATAAAAATTCAATCGGCTACATCATCTACCCTAGTTCATATTACGATACGAACGACGATGGGATAGGTGACTTACCTGGCATCATCAAAAAACTAGATTATCTAGCGTGGCTCGGCGTCGATCTCATCTGGATATGTCCCATTTTTAAATCGCCAATGGACGATTATGGTTACGACGTGAGTGACTTTGAACATGTCAATCCTCTTTTTGGTAAAGACGAGGATTTAATAAACTTATTAAATGAAGCCCATAAAAGAGGTATACACATCGTCTTAGATTTAGTTTTAAATCATACGAGTGATGAACACCCTTGGTTTAAGAAAGCTATCGCGAATCCAAATTCAGAAGAATATGGTTACTACATTTTCAAAGATAAACCAAATAACTGGTCTGGTTTTTTCAACACTTCTACTTGGGAATACGTTCCGTCTTTAGATAAATATTTCTTCCACTGCTTTTCTAAGACGATGCCTGACTTAAATTGGGCTAATCCTCATTTAAGAGAAGAGATATATAAGGTTGCGCGTAAGTATTTAGATTTAGGTGTTGATGGGTTTAGATTAGACGCGGTGGCCCACTTAGCAAAGGATATGACTTTTGAAGATATAAAAGGTCCTGTTGATAAAGATGGTCTTGCCTTTGATCCATCAAAATTCTCTAATAGAGAAGAAGTATATGAATATCTAAATTTACTAAATGAAAACGTCTTTTCAAAATATGACATCGTCACCGTGGGCGAAGTTGGTGGTTCAGTTCAACCAAAAGAATCGTTACGTTACAACAATAAGGAAAACGGCCCTATTGATCTCGTCTTCAATTTTGATACAGCTTGGTGCAATGGAGCGTATGGTTCTATTGATAAGAGTGATGAAGAAATTAGAACAGATGTCATGTGCCTAAAAAATGGTTTTTTAAGATGGTATAAAAATTGCTATAAAGATGCAAAAGGATTAGCTATTTATTGGAATAACCATGACCATCCTCGATGCTTATCTCAATACGGAAGTGTCCAATATCGTAATGAAAGCGGAAAGATGCTCATAACTGTTCTTCTCTTCCTCTATGGCGTTCCATTCATCCATTATGGCGATGAAATTGGAATGTCTAATACCACATACACTGAATTAGAAGATTTTAAAGATGTCTCCGCTCAAAATTATTTAAAATCGTATGGTCATCTATATCCAAAAGAACAATTACTCCGTTTTGAAAATAGAACATCACGCGTTTCCGGCCGCACTCCGATGCAATGGGAAGATAGTCTTTATGCTGGTTTTTCTCATCATGAACCACATCTAAAAATTAATGATAATTATCACGAAGTAAACGTCGCTTCGAACATGAAAAATGAGCACTCCATTTTAAATTACTATCGCAGAGCGATAAAAATAAGAAAAGAGGAAGATATTTCTTCATTTGTGCACGACGAATATTTTTCATTTATCGACATGTTTAATGAAGACGTTTTCGCTTATAGTCACGGTTCAAATCAAGAACTCGTCTGTATCGCTAATTTTAGAGATCATGATGTATCTTTTCCTTTTGATAAATCCAGTTATGACATTCTTTTACACAATTATGAATCGGTCGAAAATGACGAT
>CALVPP010000034.1 GCA_944351395.1 uncultured Bacilli bacterium | reverse complement strand
ATTCAAGTTTGAATTCCCATGAATATTTCATAAAAAAGTACCCCTTTCCTAATGTCTAGGATTTGGGGTACCTATCACAATGAGGCCGTTTTTAATGTTTTTAATATTGAATTAGTTCTGACGAGAGGATGCTCTTAACAAAGTTAAGAATCATTTTGTTTTTCTCTTCAGGCTTTTCTATTGAATCATAAGATTTATCCATGAACAATGCGAATAAGCAGATAGGTTGAATAATCTTCATTTTGATCTCATTTATTTTTTCGTTCGAAGTGGAGAAACCGAATATCTCAGATTTCATTTGATCGGTTCCCAAGCACAAATAAATATCAACTTTCTTCTCAACCTCGTTTTTAATTACATCACATATAAGTTCAGCTTCTTCGACTGGATGAATATGGAAATCAAAGATTTTGTTTCTTTCTTTGTTCTCTATAATTGGTGTCTTATCGCTTATAACTTCAATGGCAACAGTGTTGCTTTCTAACTCTAGTTTATTGTTCTTGTAGTATTGGTATTGAATTTGATATACACCTGGCTTTAACGCCTTTCCGCTAATGGTGTATTGGATTCTTCCGTTCATATAAGAAGCACTGAAAGAGTAGTAAGCACGATCATTTACCAACATATAGATCAAAGCATTTTCGTTAACGTGTTTTTGTGCACCTGTTTTGAGGATAATGTTGATATTTTGATCGCTATAGAATTGAGTGTTTGCCATTGATATTTCAAGTTCTTTAATCTCTTGGAGATAATCCTCTTCATCATCAGGAGTTACTCTATGTCTGTGGCCAGGATTTGGGACAACATTCCCTCCTTTTAGCATTTTGTTATAAATACTTTTTACTTTATCACCGATTTTTTCCGTTAACTCACTGTCAATATCATGAGTGACAGCCTTTTCTGAGATAATACGATTGATTTCCTTTAATTCATCAATATTTCTAATAACTTCGAAGACCTTGTCTAAGAATCCTCTTGTTTTATCGGTTTCTCTAATTCGTGCTCTATCTGAAGTAAAGAACTTATATTTTTCCATTCCTAATACATCTAAATTGATTACGATTAAGAGGCGGTATTGCAAGAAATTTAATCCAGTAGCATTTTTAAATTTGTTGAAACTTTCCGAAGTAATGGTTTGTCCATTAACGGTGTAGATAATTGGATCTTCGGTAACATTAAGTCTTTGGAAGATTTTCTTGGATTCACTGACGCTTCCCCATTTTGATTCTTCTTCAGGCAAAATTACATAATAATCAATATTGTATGTTTGATTATTGACTTCAACTTTAAGTGTTCCTGACCAGTCTTTTTTCACGTACTTAGAGTTTTGTAGTCTTGCAAACGTTCCATGAGCATATCTATTTTGGCTAGATGAATTATTTCTAAAGTTTGCTCTATTATCGACAATCTTGACAGGTAGTCCTACGTTAAATAGGTTTGTGTCAATATAGTTGATAAGCATATGCTCTTTAGCTATGTCGTTTGTTCTATATTCTCTAGAAATATCAGTTTCAACCATTCTAATAAGAGTGCCTGCTTCACTTTCAACAAATGTTTCGAGATATTCATATTCTGCATCAATTTGTGAAGTTAGTTCTGCTTCAGGTATTTGGTCATCGATTGTTAAATAGACATAACAACTATTTTTATAATCCGAAAGTTCAACTTCTTTAACTACCGTAAAGTAGTAGTGACCATTTTGCTTTGAAATAATAATAGTGGCATAGGTGAATGGAAGAGAGGTGGATCCACCTTGACCAAATGCACCAATTAAATAGGCTTTTTCACGAGATAACTTATTACCAGCGTTTAGCGAGAGTATTGTTTTTGGAAAATTCTCGCCGCTAATACCGGTTCCTTGGTCAATAACATCAAATGTTATTTTAGTGGTTCCAGTTGCATCATTGGCTGCTAAAATTACTTGATTTGCAGCATCGTAAGTTTGAACTTTAAATTGTTCGCCTTTAGATAAATTTGAGAAGTTTTCGTAATATCTTGGGAAAGCCTTTTTGATAATACTAGTAGCCTCCGTGGCACTTACGATATTGTTCTTAATTTTTTGTTTTTCTATAACAGCATCAATTGCGTTTGTAATTCTTTCAATAAGTCCCTTTTCGCCATGTTTTAAAATGTTGACAGAAGAGCCATTGGAACTATTGTTTCCTAAGAACTTCCAGTGAGAAGAAATATCACTATATTTAAGGTTTTTCTCTTCTAAAGTGTGACCGGTAAGTTCTTTGATAAAGGAATCGACATCCGATGCTTTATAAATATTTAAGATTTTATTTAGATCAAACATATGTCACTCCTTAACTCTCTAATGTTGTAAAGAGAATACACATGAATAAGTTTTGCCAAAGCATTGGTTCCTTGCCAGTTGCATTTGGGTTATTACCTTTTCTTCTTGAAACATCAACTGTAGAAGCGGCTAAATCGACGCCACATTCTTCCAATGTTTGGAAAGGATCTCTTTTCCATGCGTAGAAACCATCTTGTTCTATCACTAGAGCTCTAAAAGCAGCAAGGATTGGATATAAGAATCCGTTTGGTGATATATATTGTTTTTCGTTTTGATAAAATTTGGTCTTAAAAACAGGTCCTGATTTGTGTGTTGCGACACCAGTAACAGCTCCGTATTTGCCGCCAACAGCAACGCTTCTATTGTAGTAAATGCCGATGTTTTCTTCGATTTTGTCATATAACTTGCAGATGTCAGGTAAGATTTTTGACATTTTATAATAAGGATTATCTTCTTGATGACCGCTATACTCATTATAGGCTTTGATGTAATACTCTAAACAGGTGGCCTTTCCTGAATATGAAGTGATAGGGTAAGATTTTGCTTTAATTGGATAACGTTCGATGTTGAACATATTCATCAAGGCAAGGATATCCAACACATCAATTCTTTTGGCATCGTTTTCTTTATAACTTATGTCTCCGTAGAAAGGTTCGTTGCCGATTGCATTTTTAATCAAGTCGAAATGCTCTCTTAATTCTTCCATGGATTTGTCTTTAACTTGCACGGAAGTGTTTCTAGCTGCGGCTAAATCTTCAAAGAAATCTTCGACACCTGTTAAAACTTCGATTTTCACATATTGTTCGCCACGTTCTAGGAGATGTCTGTTTTGAAGAATGATTTTGTAGGTATGACCTCCATCAACATTGCCGTGAACTTCAGGATCACTAAATGCGATAGTGCACTCATTGGCAACATTATCGTAAATAATGGATTCAGCAGACAACAATAGACCTCTATTTAGTAAATAGAAATTAAGGTCGACGTGATTTGTTAAAGAAGCTTGAATCTTTTTTGCTACGTTTGTTGTTAGTTTTTGTTCACGTGGATTCGTACCCATTGGAATTGAATCTGGAACATCTAAGACGTCGCAAATCAATTCATACATTTCTGGTTTCTTTTCTCCCTCATTTTTAGAAGTTAAATAAGGATTTGGGATCTTTCTAAAGGAAGAAACTTTGAACTTTAGAACTCCGCTTTTTGATTCGTTATTCATATAACCTCTTTTCTCCGCTAATTCTTGCTAGCAGTAACTTCACGCTAACGGCTTCTGCCCTAGCAATTTTAGTTTAAATGATCATGTTAAAAAGATCTAGATCTAGGTATGTGCCAATTATGATACATAGCCTATTGATCTTTTCTTTTTGATCGAATAAAATTCAAATATGGCGAAAACAGGTTGGGACTATCAAGTTGAGATTGGGAAAAATATAAGAAGATATAGGCTGGAATCAGGTATTTCTCAAAGAGAAATGGAGAGAAAGTATTGTATAAGTAGAACATATTTATGCAAGCTTGAATCTGGGAAACATTGTCCTTCAATTGAAACTCTTAGATTGTTGGCTAAGGCTTTCGGTATTACTCCTTCTATGTTTTTCTTCGATGTAGAAGGGAATGAAATACCATATATGTAGTGCTCAACCCTCCTTTATTTCTGACAAAACCATTAAAGCCCGGCAGGATTATTGCTAGGAGGAAATAATGGTTAACAAAAAATGTCTAAAAATCACGAGCAATTTTTATTGAGGTGTGAATTAGCAAAAGCAATAGTGACAATGATTTGGACTAAAGGAATTATCAGTGGCCAAGAAAGAGATAAGGCAATAGAATATCTAACGAAAAAGTTCAAAGAAGAAAAGATTACAAAATTCATTAAAAAATATGGTTCGAATCCCGTTGTGGGCTATGAATTTCGAGCATTTGTATCAGTTCGTTTGTTCTACCCCTTACATTTTGAGGGTTTTGTATCAATATTGTTGCACTCACACATTAATGTTAAATAGGGATAATACGTAGTATTGTCCCTTTTTTCGTGCTTTTAAGGGCCTTTTTCCCATTGTAAATAATATTGATAAAATCCCCAAAACTACAATTTCTAATTGACAATTACATTAGTTTTCTGTTAAAATAAAATAATAAAGATTAAAAGGTCTTGTTTTTTATGTATACGGCTGATTGTTATAATGAATACGAATTTTTATTAGAAAATTTAAGCAAGCAAAAGCTTCTTGGTGCATTTGCTATAACTCATTATTTGAAAATCCCAAAGCTAAAGAATACAGGCTTAAACGACTTTTATAAGAAACACGCTCTAGTGATAAAGGATAAAATATCTACGGATAATTATATTGATGTGAAAAAGGAAGAACATCCAACAATCTGTGGAGGAGTAACAGAATGTTTAACGAAGATTAGGCTTGCCCGAAGATTAAATATTGATTTAGGAGAACTTAAATTCTTTGATGACATTAGGAAAACAAAATATAAAAATATGAGCGATGAAGATTTGGCTTTTTATATCTATGAACCAGATGTTTTTTATAGATGTCGTATGGGCTATACAAAAGAAATTAGGGAACATAAAGAATTAATCATTAATAAAGCAAGATTATTATCAGATATAGCTTTGAAATTGATTGACTCAAAATTTTCCAAGATTACATCTATTGATTTTCATCCAGATGGTCATGTTTCGTATGATGGTGAACTCGCAATTAAAGGTGATTCCGATTTATTAATTAATAATTGCTTAATTGATTTCAAAACAAAGAAAAATGCTTCTATTTCTCTTGAAGACAGAGCACAGCTTTTTGCTTATTCAATAAATAAATTTTCAAGAGATGGTATTGAGTATGATAAGGTTTATGTATTGAATCCACGCTATAATTATATCTGCGAATTAGTGAGGGGTGAACTAACGCAAATTGAATGACATTACAATTGCCAGCTCTAACCAAACGTATCATTTTCTAATTCATATAGTATAATTAACCATAACTAATCCAGGACCAATTCAATGCTCTATAACAATTTACAACTTAAATTAGCAAATCTACTTGCAGAGAATGGATTAGATTATAATTTTCTTGCTGAAGATATATTTTTGTATAGTAAGCCTTCGATGTTAAGATTAAGGTCACTTAATGAATAAGCTTTGCCTAATCTTTTGGTGAGATTTTTAATTTTGATCATCGCTAAACACCTCCTTTGAGGTATCTTTTATTTCTTGTTCGCTATAACCTTGTAGTTTTAATTTGTTAATCGTTTCTTTTAAATGTTCTTGTTTTTGGCTAAGCGTGCTATAGGTGACAAGATAGCCTTTCTTATTGATAGGGGTGATGAGTTTATCTTCGATGAGTAAAGCATAAGCTTTAACGACTGTATTAGGATTTATCTTTCTCGCCACAGCGACCTCTCTCACAGATGGCAAATATTCACCCTTCCGGATGATACCTTTAAGGATGAGGTTTCGATATAATTCATAAATTTGTTCGAATAAAGAGATGCTGTTTCCCATGTCTTAACTGCATCATCTGTATTAGTAATTGTCAACATTTATCACGTTTTAAAACAATTCCTAAAATTTGAGAGTGATTTAATTACCTAAGTCTTGTTATAATAATTTCAAAGGAACTTAAACACTATGATTAATAACCCAGAATTTATTCGTAATGTGGTCATTTTAGGCCATCAATCGTCTGGAAAGACGAGTTTAGTTGAAGCGATGTATCAAATCGCTAATGAATTAGGGGAGAAGGGTTCGATTGAAAAGAAGAACACTATTTCCGATTATCTAGTGGAAGAACAAAAAAGATTATCTTCCGTCTCGACTTCGGTCGTATCTTTTGAATATCTAGGACATCGTATCAATTTATTAGATATTCCTGGTAATGACGATTTCATCACTGAAGCGATATCATCCATAAGGATGATTAAAGGGGCAATATTAGTCATCGACGCTTCAAGTGGTGTACAAGTCGGCACAATAAGACATTACCAAATGTTACGCAAAAGAAATATCCCGACGATCATCTTCGTCAACAAGATGGATAAGAGCGAGCAAGATTTTGAATTAGTTTTAGAAGATATAAGAACGCAGTTAGGTAAAGAAGCAGTACCTTTCTCTTATCCACTAGGCCACGAAAATAAATTCGATGGATTCGTGAACGTCGTCGAACTTAAAGCTCGTATTTTCAATGGTAAAGAATGCGTAGACGCTGAAATTTATGAAGATAAGAAACTAAAAGTTTTTGAATTACACAACACGATTTGTGAAGCGGTGGCGATGACGGATGATAAACTATTAGAAAAATTCTTCTCTGACGTTCCTTTATCGCACGAAGAGATTTTAATAGGTCTTAGAATCGGCGTCTTAAATGGTGAATTATCACCCGTCTTAGTGGGCTCCGCAATTAAGAATATCGGCATCCATACATTACTAAGAATGATGATCGATTACTTACCGAAACCGACTGATTTAAAACCATTTACGGTCTTTAATGCAAAAGGGGAGGAAGAAGAAATTAAGACGGATGTCAATGTTCCATTCTCCGCATATTGTTTTAAAGTTACTTATGACCAATTCAGTGGCTATCTAGCGTATTTAAAAATTAATTCTGGCATTTTAAAAGCAGGGGATGAAGTAATAATTAGTGCTTTAGATAAGAAAGTTAAGATTACGAATTTATACCGTATCAATGGCAAGAATAGAGATAATATCGAATCAGCCATTGCCGGTGATATCGTCGCAGTCGGTAGGGTGGATGATTTGCGTAATGGTATGACTTTAGCTGATCCTAAACACGTCGTCACTTATCCACCAGTCAAATTACCTACCGCTATTTATTTCCGCGCCTTAGTAGCGAAAAATAAAGATGATGAAAATAAACTCATCAAAGCCTTAGATTACATGAAGATCGAAGATCCTTCTTTAGAAGTAAAACGCAATGTCGAGACGCATCAATTGTTATTAGGTGCTCTATCTAATACTCATATCGAATACGTCCTAAGCCGTGTGAAGATGAATTATAAAGTCGAAGTGAATACAGAAGATGTCAAAGTCGTCTACCGCGAATCGATTTCTAAAACCGCAGTCGCTAATGGGCGTTATGTGAAGCAAAGCGGTGGTTCAGGATTCTATGGCATCGTCGACATGCGTTTTGAACCATATGAAGGCGAAGCATTTGATGAAGAAGTCGTCGGTGGGGCTGTACCTAAACAATATTTCCCAGCTGTTGAAAAAGGTTTCTATGAAGCATTAGAAGAAGGTCAATTAGCGGGCTTCCCTGTCATCAACGTCAAAGGCACTTTGATCGATGGTAAATATCACGATGTCGACTCAAATGAATTAGCGTTTAAGATGGCAGCTATTCTTGCCTTTAAAAACGCCTATGCAAAATGTGGTCCCATCATCTTAGAACCGATTATTAGGATGAAGATTTCTGTCGATTCTAAATTCGTCGGTAACATTCTTAGCGACCTCACTTCTAGAAGAGGTCGAGTGCTCAATTTTGAAGAAGATGAAGGCGGAAGACAAGATATCGTCGCTTTAGTGCCAGAAGCAGAAATATTAGATTATGTCTCATCATTAAGGTCTTTGACACAAGGTTCTGGTTTCTTCACTCGTAGTTTTGAAAGATATGAACAAGTACCAGAATATTTAAAAGATAAAGTCATCCAACAAAATTCTTTGTTGAATAAATAATTAGTTTTTATCAATCTTATCAGCGATTTGATCTAAAGGATGGTCATCTTGAACGCTATCGGGGAGAAGTTCTTCCTTTAACTCGGTAGTGTTCTTTTCTTTTGCATTAATGCCATCATTATCATTTTTATCTTTCTTTATGTTAAAAATAGCTTTTATCATATGGATGATTATAGCAAATATGATGATGATAAAGCCGATGAGTGAATATAAATCATAATCTAAGAAGATGTAGAGGATAAAACAGGCGATTAAAAGGATGTAAGAAAAGGGGGCAAATGGTCTTAATTTCTTATTCTTTTCTAAGAAACCATAAATGCTAAAAAATACGATAGTCATACCGCATAAGGCGTACATGAGCGTGTTATTCGAATCGATAGATAAGAACACACTAGCGACGATTAAAGCGACACCTAAGCTATTGTAGACGATGTCTAGACTCGCTCCGACGAGCTTTTTGCCTTCTTTTTTAAGCATCAATAACGCTGCTAAAGCGGCGAGTAAACTTGAAGAAGACATGATGATGAATAAAATAGCCCCGATGAAAGGAAAACCATTCATTCCAAATGTCGCTACTTGGATGATAGAGCTCGCTAAGATGAAGCCTAAACCGATGATAGATATTATCGCTTCGATGATAAACCATGTTTTCTTTTTCATATTATTGTTTCCTATTGTTTACCTAAATGAATTTCTTATTTATTATGATATAATATTTACGTATTAGCGAGGTAAATTAGTTATGCCTATATTCTCTTTCGAAGTTACGATCGAACAAATTATTAATTATGTTTCAATCACCATTTCTTTATTGTCCTTATTAGTGTCCGTCATCGTCTTTTATCTCACGCAGAAGTCGAGCGGTTATCTAGAAGTGGATAGACAATATCAATCTTTATTAGCGATGGCTCTCTCTAATCCAAAATTAAGAGATGTTAGATATACGAAGAAATATAAAGATTATAAAAATAGCGATGTCGAATTCTATAATTCCTATAGTGCCTACGCGTACATGATTTGGAATTTCATCGAGACGATCGCTGATGTGTCTAAGACAAAAAAAGCTTTTTCTAAAATCGATAATGTCTGGTTCCCAGTCATCATTGAAGAGAATAGACTACATTATTCGTGGTTCGTCGATAATGAACGTCTATTTAGACGTGATTTCGTCAATTTCATCAAAAATAAGATTAATGATGTCGTCTTCATCGAAGGTACACTAGATGATCTTGAATTAATTTACCAGCATTATTTAGAAGATTTCCCAGAAGAAGAAAGAAAAGATAAGAATAGGCTCGTCCAACTCATGAAAGGCGGGGAATATAAATTATTTTTAATTTCTTTCCCAAATATGAAACATATCACTTTAGATAAATTAGATTTCATCGGTTACATCTTTTCACGCGTCGATGAAGTGAAGAAATGTGTTTTTATCGACTACATCGCTATATGCGATAATTATAGGTCATGTGGTTATGGCTCGATTGCTTTAAACAACATCAAGAAAAAATATCCTGATTACGCTTTGATATTTGAAATTGAACAATCGCATGGTGAACGTCATTCTATCGCTGAAAGAAGAAAGATGTTCTATGAACGTAATGGTGCAATCGCACTTAATAAGAATTATGTGTTCCCGACGAAAGACGGCAAAGGTTTAAATATGGATCTAATGATCATCCCAGGGGAAAATTATCGTTATGATAAGAAAAATGTCATCTCGTTTGTCTTAGAAACTATTCATTACATCCATAGCGAATATAGCATGAAGAAGTTAGATGAAGTGACGAATAAATATATCGATAGTTTCCCTGATAAATTAGAGAAAAATGAATACACTCTCGTGCGCTTTGAAGCGGATGAATTCCTCGCTAATTACGATAAACTATGTGAAATAGAACCACTTTTAAAGAAAAGAAATGTCGAAAGGTTAAGTTCTTTATTAAAAGAAGGGAAATACGTCCTTTTAGTAGTAGTGAAAAAAGGTAATAGAGAGCCATACGGCTTATGTTTATATTATGAAACAGACAATGATGGTATATTCATCGATTATCTAGCGATTAAAGAGGCGAAGAAAAAAGAAGGATTAGGGACGAAATTATATAATTATGTTTCTAAGCACTTTAAAGATAACAATTACGTTGGAGTGTATTTTACGATTAAACGTCATTACGATGAAAATAGCGAAACTATCTCTTTTGCTAAGAAAATAAATGGTAAGAAATTAGATGTCGATTATAAGACACCATTAGAAAGAATCACACATGAAAAATATGACCTTTGGTTCATCAAATTAAAAGATGGTCCAATCGAAGCTAAGTGGATGCAAAAGACGCTTAAAGAAGCCTTGCTTGGCATGCACGGTAATGTGGAGACGAATGAAACTCTCATCGATTCGTATATTGATAAGATAAAAGAAGTGAGATGAAATAAGAAGTGGAACTAATAAGTTCCATTTTCTTTTATAGCATAAGTAAATTAGCGTTTTACCAATTTTTTCTTCCTTTTCCTTATAGTGTAGTTAGTAAAGGGAGTGAAAATTATGTTAGAAAATAAGACGCTAGAAGAATTAGTAAATGAATTTGCAAGAATTCAAAGTAGTTATAGTTATGATGAAGCGGTAGAATTTTCATCTTCTACGTGCGGTTTATCTTTTATAATCGCTACCGTGAAGCATCAAAAACAGAAGAGAAGAAATGGTGAATATTATATAGTCCATCCATTAAGATGTTATAACACTTATATAGACTTAATCCATTTTAAAGAGGAAGATAATGATTTTGATTGGGAAAAATTAGAGGAAGAGTTCGATATTCCTTTTAGAGGAGTAAGGGAAGTGTGTTTATTACACGATGTTTTAGAAGATACGGATATGAGCATGGAGGAATTAGAAAGTTTATTTGATGCGATAGGTTATAGAGCGTATTTTTCCAATTACATCAAAAAACCATTATCGCTTATTACTCATGATAAAAAAGAACCATATGGCGATTATATTGAGAAAGTCATGCACCATCCTATAAGTGCGTTAGTGAAGATCATCGATATGTACGATAATATGTCAGTTTTACAAGTTGGAACGCTAGATGAAAATATTATTGATAAGATACAAATGTACATGAAATTTTCTATGATCATCGACATCGTCTATAAATTTTCGGAAAAGATTAAGAAATATAATGCACATCTTTTCAAAAAAACGAGTTTCGAATTCATGAATTAAATTTGAGAATTTGTAAAATTCATTTGCTTTTATATCCCTTTATGTGCAAATTTGAATTTGAAAGGAGGTATAAATCTAATGGCAAATAAAGTCATCAAAATTTTAAAGACTATTTTCGTTTTAGTCACTACTGTGACAGCAGTCTTAGGAATAGCTTTAGCGAATAACGCTGTTTTATTAGCGGCGGGATTAAATATCTTAGTCGTCGTTAGCTTATTCGTCGGTTTAGTGCTCACTTTTACGAATAAGAAATTAATTGCTCGTATTGGTTATGCTTTGCTCACCGCGGCAGTCGTCGTAGAATTCGTTCCTGTCTTAAATGGTCTTTATACTCAAACGCTTTATCTTTACGTCGGTGAAATCATGGTCATCGTGAGCATCGTCTTCTTAGTGGCAGTTTATATTTGTTTACTCCTCTTAAGAATCATCAATACCGAAGAGACGATGGATGATGTCGAAAAACGTGTCGCTATCTTAAAACAATATAAGGATATGCTAGACGAAGGTTTAATCGTCCAAGAAGAATATGAAGCGAAACGCGTCGAACTTCTTAAAATTAAGAAAGCAGATGTTAAAAAAGAAAAGAAATAATTTTTGCTAATATTCCTTCCTTTTTGAAGCGGGTAA
>CALVPP010000033.1 GCA_944351395.1 uncultured Bacilli bacterium | reverse complement strand
TTAAGAGAAAGTTCCGCAAAGAGAACTGTTTTTGTCATACAAATCAATTTATTCTTGATTTATTAATAGTTAAATCTCCTTTCAAAATACTCGAGGAAAAAACGGAACTCTGTCAGTACAAGATAAAGTTCCATTTTGGCTTGATAATGTACAAGTGCCTTCGATAGCGGCGAGAACGCCTTGAATATAATCTTTTTTTATTGGTTCTTGAAATGCTTGACAATCGTTCGATCTTGCTCGTTTAGTTCCTTTTATATAGCCTCGATTGTCACCCATAACCCAGTACTCGTCATCACCCAACGTGTGTGAAATCCCTAGATTGAGCGTAACTTTTTTATATTGTTCATCTCGCTCATCATCATTCATGAACTCATTATAAAAATCTTGTTCAACAAATTCGCCATTAATATAAAGTTCCCCATTTTCATCAAAATAAACTGTTTCATTTGGCAGGGCGATAACTCTTTTTATTTTCATAGAAGCACTAGATAACAATTGTCCCGAAGAGTTGTAATCTTCTGGATAATACGTTGCAACGATATCAAATCTTTCGATGTTTTCTATCGCATGCATATTTGGATTTAAAATGCCATATTCTATGACATCACCAATACTATTGCTACCATGGTCTCTCCCATAATTACCCTCACTATTAAGAGTGGGATACATAGATAAACCATTTACATAAAAATTGAGATAAAAACAATTATGAAACAAGCTAACCGTCGATATAATTATTGCGAAGATAAATAAAAAAGAGAAAGCGATTGAAATAGCTTTCCATAATTTTTCATGTTTTATGCTCTTATCCTTTTCTTCTTTTAAGTCAGAAGTAAGAGCTACACCAACGTCCACACTATCAAATTCTTTTTTGTTCATAACTATTGATATTTTACTTTTTATTAAAAATAATAGCAATTTAAAAGCAGTCAAAGATAAAAAAAGAGCCCTATGGCTCTTATTGTTATCACGATTATATTTTTTCTTTAATTCTTGCTCTTTTGCCAGATAACTTTCGAAGATAAGTAATTTTGTTTCTTCTCACACGTCCACGCTTGACTACTTCGATTGTAGCGATGATAGGTGAATGTAATGGGAATGTACGTTCTACGCCAACACCACTTGATATTTTACGAA
This sequence comes from uncultured Bacilli bacterium, assembly GCA_944351395.1. GTDB lineage: Bacteria > Bacillota_I > Bacilli_A > RFN20 > CAG-826 > CALVUG01. Next base: position 10,799 of record CALVPP010000033.1, on the reverse strand, counting down.
CTGTGAATGTTTCGTTGATACCACCACCACGGCGAGCCATGACTACGCCTTGGAAAACCTGAATTCTTTTCTTATTGTTTTCGACAATTTGTACGCTGACGCGAACAGTATCGCCAGAACTAAAATCAGGAAGATCGTGACGAAGTTGACGAGATTCAATCTCTTTGAGTAATAATTCTTCTTTCATTAGTTACTCCTCCCTTCTTGCAGTATGTCTTTTTTTTGAACGTTCATATATCGTGATGCTATAGCGGACCGCCCATTAGCAATAAAAATTGCTTTGTTATTATAACAAATCAATGAATGAATGCAAAACTTTTTTGTTATACCACAAAAATATTTACATAAACATCTTTTTAGTGTATGATACTGTTCGTATCGAAAGGGAAAGATATTATGGCCGTTAAAATACGTTTTGCTCGAATTGGTCGCCATGATGACCCATTCTACCGTATCGTCGTAGCGGATAGTCGCTATTCCAAAGATGGTCGTTACATCGAACAGATTGGGTACTATGATCCAAAAGGTTCTATCAAAGATGCAGTGATCGAGGAAGATAAGGCGAAAGAATGGCTCAGTAAAGGCGCTATACCAAGCGACTCAGTGCGCACACTATTATCAGAAAAAGGTCTCTTACAAAAGAAAGGCAAATAGTATGGATTATGTGAAAATGATTCATTCTATTATCGATGACATCGTCGATAACAAGGATGGTGTTCTCATTCGCGAAATTCCAGAAGAGAATGGCAAAGATAAAACTATCCTTGTCGCTTGTGACAAGGAAGACGTTTCTCGCCTAATAGGAAGACATGGTTCAACTGCAAAGGCAATTCGTGAAGTAATCAACATTGCTGCAAAGTTAGATGAAACCCATGTTCATCTTAAATTTGAATCCTTTGAAGAAGACGAAGAAGAGGCTTAAGCCTCTTTTTTTTAAAATATATGGAATATTTAACTATAGGTTACATCAATAAAACACATGGTATCGATGGCGGTTTGTCCTTAATAAGTACATCCTCTTTTATTGATGAAAGAATGAAAGTAGGAAACATCGTATATATTTATATCGATAAGAACTATGTTCCATTCAAAATTAGTAATTCGAGTGTTTCAAATCATGTGTATTTCAAATTAGAAGGTATTAATACTATCGACGAAGCAAAAAAATTAGTCGGTTACGATTTAGAATGCGAGAAAAAAGAATTAGAAGAAGGTCTATATTACTACGAGGATTTAAAAGGACTTATAGTGAAAGATATAGATGGAAAGATTATAGGCAGTGTCATAGATATATATGACCAAAGTTATCAAATTAATTTGAAAATTAAAAAAAATGATGGGAAAACTTTTTATCTTCCGTTTGTAGACGCTATTGTAAAAGAGATAAAACTTGAAGAAAAATGTATGTATATCGTTAGTATGGGAGGGATGTGAAACTACTATGAAATTTTCAGTATTGACCATCTTTCCACACATGTTCGATAGCGTGCTTAATGAATCAATTTTGAAAAGAGCTATTGGCAAAAAAATAATAGAAGTTGAACTAGTTGATATTAGAAATTTTAGCAAAGATAAGACTCACCGCATCGATAGACCTCCTGTGGGAGGCGGTGCTGGTCTCATCATGCAATGTCAACCAATTCATGATGCATTAAACGCTACCAAATCTCCTAATTCTCACGTTGTGTTGTTATCCCCACGCGGTAAAATGTACAATCAAGAGATAGCAAAACAATTTAAAAATGTTGATCATCTCATTATTATATGCGGTCATTATGAAGGAATTGATGAACGAATATACAACTACGCGGATGAAATTATATCAATTGGCGACTATGTTCTCACAGGCGGTGAGATTGCCGCCATGTCAATAATTGATTCTGTCGCTAGATTAAAAGAAGGCGTAATAAGCACCGAATCATTGGATAATGAATCATTCGAAAATGATTTGCTTGAATATCCTCAATATGCTGAACCATATGATTTTAAAGGTGATAAAATTCCCCAGATTTTATACTCTGGCAATCATTTAGCAATTCAAAAATATCGACTTTATCAATCTTTAAAATTAACAAAAGAATTGCGTCCTGATTTATTCGCTAAGCATAAGTTAACCAAAGGCGAAAAGAAACTCATAGACGAATATGCAAAGGAAAAGATTCCTAAGTTTGAAGCAGAGGCTATTAAAAAGGGAATTAAATTTATAAAGAATAAATAATTTAATGAAATGGGGTATTCATTCCACCAAAACCTGGCGGGAATTTACCGCCTTTTGACAAACTTTTCATTTGTTTCATCATATCTTTAGTCTTGTTAAATTTATTCAAAAGGCGATTAATATCTTGCACGTTTTTTCCAGAGCCTTTCGCTATACGAAGCTTCCTAGAATTTTTAATAATTTCAGGATTAAGTCTTTCTTCTTCAGTCATAGAACTAATGATGACTTCAAAATTTTTCATTTCTCTTTTGGCTAACTCTTTCTGTTCATCACTAATTTTAGGCATACCAGGTATTAAGCGCAAAATACTCATAGAGCCAAGACGATTGAATTGTTTCATCTGTTGCATCATATCATTTAAGTTAAATTCGCCTTCCAACATTTTTCTTGTCATTTTCTTGGCTTCTTTTTCATCAATTTCTTCTTTAGCTTTTTCTACTAAAGTTAAAATATCACCCATGCCTAATATGCGACTAGCCATACGGTCTGGATGGAATTGCTCTAGATCATCCATTTTTTCACCGACACCAATAAATTTTATGGAAAGATTTGTCAAATATTTAATTGATAAAGCGGCGCCGCCACGGGCATCACTATCAAACTTAGACATGATGGCTCCACTGAGACTTAATGCGTCATTAAATGAGATAGCAACGTTAGAGGCTTCTTGACCACTCATGGCGTCTACTACTAGCAAAATATAATCAGGCTCAATTTCTTTTTTTATATTTTTTAGTTCATTCATGAGTAAATCATCAATTTGAAGACGACCAGCGGTATCTAAAATGAGGACGTCATAATGTTCATCGTAAGCTTTTTTCTTGGCGTGCTTGGCTAATTCTACTGGATCTATTTTCCCTTCAGTAAAAACGTCTACTGACACTTGTTTTCCAAGCGTTACAAGTTGTTCAATAGCAGCCGGTCGATAGACATCTAATGCACCGAGAAGAACTTTCTTTTTTTCTTTAGATTTATAAAATTTTGCTAGTTTAGCACTTGTTGTCGTCTTGCCAGAGCCTTGAAGACCAACCATAAGAAAAATTGTAGGTTTATTTTTATTGAGCGAAATAGGAGCGTCTTCACCGCCTAATAAAGAAGTTAGTTCATCTTGTACGATGCTCACTAACATCTGCGATGGATTAAGTTTTTTTAAAACGTCTTGTCCGACAGCCTTTTCTTTCACTTCGTCAAGAAAGTGCTTCACGACTTTATAATTGACATCTGCTTCTAAAAGTGCAATGCGAATTTCTTTTAACATTGCGTCCATATTAGATTCACTTAAACGTGATTGGCCGCGTATTTTTTTAAAAATCTCTTGAAATTTTTCACTTATTTTTTGTAAACCCATTTATGTTAAACCTCCGATAAATCATTTTTTAGTTTGTTTATTCAACTTCTTTTAACAATGAATATAAAAACTTATCCAAATTGAAAATAGTTAAATCTTCCATTTTTTCACCTAAACCAATAAAACGAACTGGTAAATGAAATTCCTGATTAATAGCAAGAATAATTCCACCTTTGGATGTGCCATCCATTTTAGTTACGATGAGTCCAGTTAACGGCAACGTGTTCAAGAAAGACTTGGCTTGTTCTAAACCATTTTGTCCTGTCGATGCATCTAGTACCAAAAATGATTCGTCAGCACTGGTCCCAATTCTTTTTTGAATAACACGATTAATTTTACCTAACTCGCGCATAAGGTAATCTTTATTATGAAGTCTTCCAGATGTATCGATGAGTGCTAAATCGATGCCATGACTAATTGCGTAATCTAAGCCACGATAAATAACACTAGAGGGATCCTCTTCATTATCCCCTTTGACGATAGGTACATTAAGTCTATTAGCAAATTCTTCTAATTGTTCTACTGCCGCTGCTCTAAAGGTGTCGGCTGCAATGAAACAAACTTTTTTGCCCTGTTTTTGATAGCGATAGCCTAGTTTTGCAATCGATGTAGTTTTGCCAACACCATTCACCCCACAAATTAAAACCACGGTACATCTATCATCGCGAAAAGTAATATCATGGTTGTCAAATGAATCGTCATAGTATCTTTTCAGTAAGGCATCGATGAGTAATTCATTTATTAGTTTCGGCTCATCTATTTTTTTCTTTTTCGCACACTCTATCGTTTCTTCAATTAATGATAAAGTCAAATTCACGCCTACATCTGCTTCAATTAAAATTTCTTCTAGTTGCTCAAAATATGATGAATTAACCTTTTTAGCTTTCTTAGCTAAATCATTCATTTTACTGGACAATTCATTTCTTTGCTTTTTTAATCCATCGTCATAAAGTTTTGTCTCTTTATCAGAAGAATTGTCTTTTTTTCTAAATTTATCCTTTAAATAAGCAAATAATCCCATTATAGTGCCCTCTTCATCAGCGCGTCATGTGCAGCCATTTGTTCGGCTTCTTTCTTCGTTTTGCCTTCGCCTCGCCCTAAAATCATTCCATCAAATATAACCTCGACAGTAAATTTAGGGGCGTGTGATGGTCCTTCACTCTTAATGAGGTTATATACAACGGTTTTACGATACATAGATTGGATTTCTTCTTGTAGTTTTGATTTGTAATCAATCATATCTTCGACGTTAACTTTTTTAACTCTTTCTACAAATATTTTAGAAATGAATTCGTTAGTAAAGTTAAAACCCAAATCTAAGAACATAGCCCCGACAAAAGCTTCAAAAACATCTTCTAAAATTCTTTCAGGAAATTGCTCTGGATGAAATTCAATAGCGGGCCCAACTTGAATATATTTTTGTAAATTAAGTTCCTTCGATATTTCGATAAGAGAATCTTTTCGAACAAGTTTACTTCTAAGTTTAGTAAGTCCACCTTGATCTAAATCAGGTCTATATAAATAACAAAGTTGACCAACAATTAATCCTAATGAAGCATCGCCAATAAATTCAAGTTTTTCATAATCCCCGATTGCCAAAGGATCCACATGGCATGATCTATGTGTTAGGGCTAAATTATAAAGATTCAGATCTTTAAACGGAATGGAAAGTTTTTTAAGCAATTGTTCAATCATATATTCATTTTTTCTTTTATCTGTGAAACTATATCTTTTCTAGCTAGGGCGTCTGCGACTTTTATAGCGTGATAAAATGAATAAGCATCACTACTGCCGTGAGCCTTCACAACAACACCATTGACGCCTAAGAACATCGCCCCTCCTGTCGTTTTATAATCCATAGTTTCTTGAAGTTCTTTAAATCCTTTGCGGGCAAACAAATAACCAATCTTCGTCAATAAATTACGTTTAAAAGCTTTTTTGATGAGACTGCTCATCATTTTAGCCATGCCTTCGCTAGACTTAAGAAATACATTTCCTGTAAAGCCATCCATGACGATAACATCAGCTTCGCCATTAAGTGCTTCACGGGCTTCAATATTTCCCTGAAATCCAGGAAAATTTTGTTCTTTCAATAACTGATAAGCAGCTTTAGATGTAGGAGATCCTTTATGTTCTTCAGTTCCATTTGACAACAAATAAATTTTAGGTTTTTTAACATCGTAAACCGCTTCGACATATAACTTACCCATCTTAGCAAAACTAACGAGTTCTTCTGGACTATTTTCATTATTGGCCCCAATATCAAGTAAACAGGTTTTTTTGCCCTTTTGAAGAGTAGGGAACGGAGCAATTAATGCGGCACGACGAAGACCTTCAATAAGTCTTAGTTTAATTGTAGCTAATGACAAAAATGCTCCTGTCCCGCCGGCACTAATGATTGCATCAGCCTTTTTGTTTATTAATGTTTCGAACGCTAAATACATTGAAGAATCACGCATATGCATGGCTTCGAGAGGCGTTGCATCCATCTTCATTATAGATTTTGAAGGTATTATCTCGATTCTATCTACATTTTTTAAACATTCTAGTTCGTTTTCATTTCCTACGACAAAAAAGAATACATCTTCATTCTGTGATCGATATTTTTTTATAGCATCAACAACAATTGATGATCCATTATCTCCGCCCATGGCATCAACAACATATTTTTTCATACAATTCACTCCTATTTAAAAAGTATATCATAGATATATTTTTTTTATAACAATTAGTCTCTGTCGTCTTTTTGGTTTTCAGTAAGTCTTGCAATATGTTTTAAAAGAAATGAATATTTTTCTGGGGTTTTTAAAATTTCGTTCGCGTCGTCTCTTGCACATTCAAAAACGCGAAAATCACTAACTATATTAGCAAACTGAAAATTTGGTAAGCCACTTTGCCTTAAACCAAACATTTCACCAGGACCACGCAACTTTAAATCTTCACTAGCGATGACAAAACCGTCATTACTTTTTTCTAATATTTTAAGCCTTTGTAAATGGTCTTCATCATCCTCATCATCTATCAACAAACAAGTCGCTTCTTGGCCATGCCTACCAATTCTACCACGAAGTTGATGTAAACTAGCAAGGCCAAAACAATTGGCATCATAAACGATAAGAGTATTTGCATCTTTAATATCTATTCCAACTTCTATGACGCTCGTAGCAATAATAATTGGGGTTTCTTTATTTTTAAATTTCTCTAAAGCGTACATTTTTTCATCAACCGGCATTTTTCCGTGCAGTAATGACACAAGTCCTGGATAAATCTTGTTAAAGTAATAATATAATGACTCTGCATCTTTCTTTTCACTTAATCCTTCGCTAATAAGAGGGGCTATTATAAAAATGTTTTGGTTTTTATATAATGCTTCTTCAATTGTATTTTTAATTATCGTATCAGTTGATTTAACGATTTTTGTTTTTACAGAACGTTTTTTATTAGGAAAAGAACGTAGTGTAGAAACATCTAAATCACCATATATTGTAAGAGCAAGTGAACGAGGTATCGGCGTAGCGGACATGAGTAAGAGATCGGCTCTATCTCCTTTTTGAAGCATCGTATTTCTTTGATTGACACCAAATCTATGTTGCTCGTCAATAACTACTAAACCTAAATTTTTATATTCAATATCATGACTAAATAATGCATGCGTGCCAACAGCAATATCTATAGCACCACTAATTAAACCGCTTTTTATATTTTCTCTTTCTTCTCTACTCATCTTACCAACTAAAAGAGCAATAGAAATATCCTCGCCATCAAATAGATTGAGCAACGTTTCGTAATGTTGTCTAGCTAAAGTATCAGTGGGTGCCATAATTACACTTTGTTCATTTCTTAAAAAATTACTATACATTGATAACGCCGCGACTAATGTTTTTCCACTGCCTACATCACCTTGGAGAAGACGATACATTAATTTTTCATCATTCATGTCTTGTATTATTTCTACTAAAGCAGTTTTTTGGTCATCTGTGAGATTGTATGGCATTTTTTTAATAAAGATTTTTAAATAATTCAAATTGATTTTGGTTTTTGGAACTTGAATTAATTCGTTTTGCTTCCTTATGTATTTATTGCGCAAAGTAAAAATCAAGCATTCTTCGTATTTTAAATAGCGGTTCCCAATTCTTATATCATCCATTTTTTTGGGAAAGTGTAGTAATTTTAAAGATTGTTCTTTATCTAATAATTTATATTTTTCAAGAAATTTAAACGGAACGTAATTCAACATTCTATCATGTATATTTGTGAAAGCTCTTTCGACAAGATGATGGAAAACATGATTTTCGATGCCTACAGGTAGTGAATAAATAGGTTTAATTAAATTATCTTCCGATGGTATTCCTTTTATAATATTGATAACATTTAGCGATTTTCTTATCGCATCATAGCTCCCACTTATAACTACTTCGTCACCTGCTTTAAATATTTTTGTTAAGTAAGGTCGATTAAAAGCGTTGATATTAAAAATATGATGGTTATCGTCTTCGACTTTTGCATTTACTACAATAATTGATTTTTGTGTACTTACACGAACAAAAGGAGATAATAGCTTACCGTGTACGACGATTTTTTCTTTATTTTTAAAAAAACGATACGGTGTTTTATGAAAATCTTCATATCGGTATGGAATATGTTCGACAACATCAAAGTAATCAAAAATACCCATTTTGGACAAAGAAATATTCAATTTTTTGGAAGATGAAAGTTTCATAATGCCTATTTTTATAATACACATTATTCACGATCGAATAATTGATTAAAAATAAAATTATTCGACGCCGACGTAATAAGCGTAAACTGGTTGATCTCCTTCACGAAGGTCAAATTCAACGTCAGGAAATTTTTTCTCAAGTTTCTTGATAATTTTACTAGTTTCATCCTTGCTAGCATCTTCCCCATATATAATGGTAACAACGCTAGACATATCATCTATTAAATTTGTCACTAGCATTTCTAAAGTAGCAGAACGTGTTTTTTCACAGCCAATTATTTTACCTTCAGAAATAGCCATAAAATACCCTTTTGTGATGTGTACGCCATCAATATCAGTATCTTTTATTGAATAAGTGATAGAACCAGATTTAACGCATTTAATAGCATTTTTCATTTCCATGTAATTTTCATCAAAAGAAATGCCCGGATTAAACATCATAGTAGCACTTATTCCTTGCGGTATAGTTTTAGAAGGAATAACTATTGCATTTACTTCATCATCGTCAATAACATCACAAGCTTGAGACGCTGCCATAACAATATTTGAATTATTAGGCAATACAAAAATCTGACGAGCATTGGCTTTTTTAATAGCGGCGATAAAATCCTCGGTTGAAGGATTCATCGTCTGTCCTCCGTTAACAATGATTGAAACACCTAAATCTTTAAATAATTGGTCTAGTCCTTTTCCGACTGATGTGGCAATAATAGCATAATCTTGTTTTTCTTTCTTTTCTTCAATAGCAGTTTCATCTTTTTGCATATTGGGTTGTAAGTTTGTGATTTTAACCATGCTAAATTCGCCAAAACTATGAGCATATGTAATTATATGTCCTGGGGTTTCGGTCACGAGATGGACGCTAATTTCGTTGTCATTGATGGTGACTTTTACATCGTCTGCATGACTCTCCAAAACTGAAACGAATCTTTTTTCTAAAAATTGTTTTTTGTCATCTCGTTCTTGAAGTTCAAGAATAAATTCTACATCGTATCCTTGCTTTGCTTCATTATTAAGAGTGTTTTTGCTTGCTTCCTCGACTAGAACTTCGCTTTTTTCAATAAAATTACCCTCAAGAGCAGCAAGCATGCCTTCTAAAATTCGGACAAAGCCTGCGCCACCTGAATCCACTACATTTGCTTCTTTTAAAATTGGAAGTAATTCGGGTGTTCGCTTTAATGATTCTTTTGCTTCTTTAAGTAATATTTTGAAAATTGATTCAATAGATTGGTTGGGCTTCGCTTCCTCTTGCATAACAAAAGAGGCCTCACGGATAACGGTTAAAATAGTTCCTTCAACAGGTCGCATGACTGCTTTATAAGCAACATCTTTTCCGTTCACAAAAGCGTCTGATAAATCGACAGCATTAGCTTCCTCTTTATCTTTTAAGTATTGAGCAAATCCTCTAAAAATTTGTGATGTAATAACACCAGAATTTCCTCTAGCGCCCATAAGAAGGCCGCGCGAAAAGGTTTGAGCGATAACTCCGACATTTTTGTCGCCGCGATTATAGATTTCTTTTGCGCCGCTAGATAGAGTTAAATTCATGTTTATGCCAGTATCACCATCAGGCACAGGGAATACATTTAATGCATCTATCTCAGGATAATGGTTATACAAATTATTTGCACCAGAGATAAGCATTCTTTTCAATACTTCGCCATCTATAGATTTCATAATTAATTCACTCCACTTGTAACAAAGGATAATCTTTGTACGTAAATATTTACAGCTTTGAATTTGACTTTCAAAGTGCGTTCTAGATTATATTTCACAGTTTTTTTAATTTCATTAACTATCTCAGGAACTTTTACACTAAAAGCGAGAACAAGGTAAAGATCAACTTCATATGTTTTCATTTTTTTATGAACTTTAACAGCACGAGCGTAGTCGTTCTCTCCAAGCGTATCATTACATTTTAAATCTTTATCAGCTAAACCTAAAACACCATAGCAAGATTTTGCCGCATCACCAGCAATTTTTGCTATAGCATCCAACGATATGTTAATACCACCATAAGGTGTTTTTTTGCTTACTGCCATATATTTCAATCCATTGATGAAAATATTATCGGATACAATCCGTGTATTTATTCTATTAGAATAATAAAATTGTGTCAAGAATAGATAGTTTAAGACAATCCTAAAATAAATTATTCGGTATTTTTTTATCGATAATAATATTAGTACAGTACTTATCTTTTAAATATATAGAACAAAAAAGTATAAAAAAAGCCCGGCGGCTCGCTATTCTTCCCAATGGATGAGTACCTTCGCCACTACGGTGCTTAACTTCTGTGTTCGGGATGGTAACAGGTGTGTCCACCGCGCCATCGCCACCAGACTTTTTTCAAGGATGTGTTCCTTGAAAACTGAATATTAATAATCGCATGTTCCAACTATCATCAATAAGAACTTACAATCGTTTATTTTACTGAGTAAAATCTTGAAATTAAGTCCTCGACCTATTAGTATCAGTCAACTGAATGCATCGCTGCACTTACATTTCTGACC
>CALVPP010000032.1 GCA_944351395.1 uncultured Bacilli bacterium | reverse complement strand
ACGCTATTAGTCATCTAAAGGAAAAGGAAAAGGAATACGATACAATTACTTTTTATAAACTTAATAAAATACTATCTACCTTTTTAGATAAAGTGATGGAATATGAAGAAAAAGAAAAAATAAAGCCTAATTTAATTAATTGCTCGTTATGCATAATATAAGTATTTTTCACATATAGTTCTATTTTCAAGAATTTAAAAAAACACTAGTGTGGTTCTTAAAATTGTTCTACATTTTCCGGAATGAAAAGTCTACATTTATAGGAATGAAAGTTCTACATTTTCCGGAATTTACTTCCAATATTTATAGGAATATGATATAAAAAATAACAGGTGATTGTTATGAAAAAAGTTTATATGCCTAGACTATTAGAAAATGAATTAGAAGCAAATTTAAATTCGAGCGGGTGCGTTCTTATTGCCGGACCTAAATTTTGTGGCAAAACGACACTAGGAAAGAAATATGCTAAATCGGAAACAAATTTAAAAACATCTAATGATATCTTGCTCGCGGAAATAGATCCCAAATCAGCGCTTTTAGGTGATAGACCTCACATTATTGACGAATGGCAAAAAGTACCTGAAATATGGAATGTTATAAAAGATGATCTCGACAATGATTATCAATTTGGTAAATATATTCTAACTGGATCTACAACACCAGTTGATACGAGTAAGATTAAGGATTCTGCAGCAGGAAGAATATCCTCGATGGTTTTAAGACCTTTTAGTCTTTATGAATCAAAGGAATCGAAGGGAATAGTATCAATCATTGATTTGTTTAATAAAAATTATCATCTTAAGACATATTATTACGATGAAAATGAATTGTCCCTTGAAAATCTTGCTTTTCTTATTTGTCGTGGGGGATGGCCTATATCTCTTTTAGCTGAAAAACCATATCAACTAAGAGTAACTAAAAATTATTTCGATGGTATTTTTCGTTTGGAAGATGAATCTGCGGCATTATCGATATTTCTAAAAGATAAAAATGTAGATTTATTAAAAATAATTTTAAAAAGTTATGCTAGAAATATTTCCACGCAGGCGAAGAAAAAGACGATGATAGAAGACATTATTGCTTCTGGAATCAGATTGACATTAGATGAAAAAACATTTGATGATTATGCTAAAACATTAGGTGATTTATATATTATTTATTCTATGCCTGCTTGGAATTTAAATCTTAGATCTTCGGTTGTAGTAAGAAAAACCCCAACTATTCACTTTTATGATACTTCGATAGCGTGTCAAGCTTTAGGATTGAATCCTAACGATTTATTAAACGATTTAAATTCGCTAGGTTTATTTTTCGAAGATTTTGCCATGCGTGATTTAGCTGTATATGCGGATTATCATCACGCTAAAATCAGTCATTATCGCGATAGTTCTGGTCAAGAAATTGATGCTATTTTTGAGTTAGAAAATGGTAACTACGGCGCTATTGAAATCAAACTACGAAGCGAAAAAAATATAGGTGAAGGAATTAAATCCTTATTGTCATTTGAAAAGAAAATTGTAGAAGGTGGTTTGAAAAAGCCCGCTTTTAAGATGGTTTTGACAAGCCATGGGGAATGTTATAGAAGCAAAGATGGTGTTTATGTCGTTCCCATTAATTATTTAAAACCGTAATCGTCTTATGTTGAGATATTGTCTACCTTGTAGTAAAGACATCGATACTTGTAATAATCTTAAAAAAGAAGTTATCGTTAGGTTAAATTCTTTAAATTTACCTTTATGGAATGAAGAATATCCAAGCGATGAATTAATAAAAGAAGATATTGAAAGCGGTAGAGGTAGAATCATTTTAAATGATGAAGATGAAATAATTGCTTATGCAAGTGTAGCTTCAACTATCGAAGAATTTAATGAAGAAGTGTTTTTACATTTTAATTTACTTGCTATATCGCGTCTAATGGTTAAAACTGGTTGTGAAAATCAAGGTATCGCTACTTATTTTATTCATCAAATAATTAAAGAAGCAAAATTTAAATGTTATAAAGGAATAGGTATTATGGTTCATCCAATTAATGAAAGCGCCATTAAGTTATATAAAAAGTTAGGCTTTAAGTTTGAACAAAGAAAGCAATATTTCTATGGCGAATATGATACATATTCTTATTTGCTTTAAAAAATAAAAAATGATTAAGAATTAATAATATCCGTCTTGTTTTTTTTGTTTTTTTTGAGTAAACTTAACAAAGTTAAATGTTTTTGTTAGGTATTATGAAAAAGATAATGAGTAAAATATCGAAAATTGTATCATTCATTCTTGGAATATTATTTATCGTCGTTCCTTTAAGTAGTTGTGCTTCTATTGATTCAAACGGCCCATCTACAGCTTCGTTAAGTAATGAAAGATTCATCTATGATAGTTCATTAGATCAGACTCGATTTGATTTTTATATGGGTATCTCTAACGGAACTATATATAACTCTGATAAACAAGAATTCACTTTTGAATTTTATTATGATGGTGTAAGTTTAGGTATGGATACTCTCTATTATTCGCTTAATATTGATGCAAGTAGTACGAAGACTTATTCTTGCTATGCTTATTTAGATGGTCATATCGATGAAGTTGAATTTGTTCGTTGGGATTGCAATTATCTTTCCTTTTGGGATACTTATTTTGGTTATCTTATCGGTATTATTGTCTGTGTTGTCGTTCTAGCTACGATATATATCATCACTATGATTGTACAAGATATTGACTTAGATGAAGTGGGAGAATTCATCGCTGATCATTTTTATTTTGTCTTTGTGGTTATCGCACCTCTTATTCCGTATTTTATTGTTTCTGGTGTGAGTAATGCGTGGAATTGGATGCCACCAGTCTTAATTATTGGTGGCATAGTCCTATTAGTAGGCATTTGTCTACTTGCACATTTAATAAAATATTTTGTTGAAAATCGTGATTTTAAATTTGCTACAGCATCGTGTTTAAAGGATACTGAAACAGGTGAAGAATATTTTATTGAAGACTTATTAGATGATGAAGAATCTCTTAATATGTTTAGCAAGAACGAACTAATTGAATATTGTCAAGAAAACGGCATCAAAGGATATAGCAATTTAAACAAAGCTGAGTTAGTGGCTTTAGTTATGGGTAAGAAAATAGAGTTTAATAAAAATAAAGCGATAATTAAAAATGATTCGAATACAATTACATTTGATGACATCGCAGGGTTAAAAAACGCGAAAGAATCTTTTAATGAAAAAGTTATTTTGCCAATCAAACATAGAGAATTATACGAAAAGTATAATAAAAAAGTCGGTGGTGGCATTTTACTTTATGGTTTACCTGGCACTGGCAAGACAATGTTTGCAGAAGCGGCATCGAATGCTTTAGATGCTTTATTTATTCCTATTAAATGTTCTGATATCAAATCGAAATGGTATGGTGAATCAGAGCAAAAAGTAAAAGAAATATTTACAAAAGCAAGAAAAGCTAAAAGAGCAATTATTTTCTTTGATGAATTTGAATCGATTGGTTCAAAAAGAAAAGATGACGGCGAAGATAGTGGCGGAAATGGAAGTCTTGTCACTCAAATACTCGTTGAAATGCAAGGTATAGGCAGCTTCTCTAATGGTAATATTTTGCTTGTTATTGCTGCCACTAATAAACCATGGCTTATCGATAGCGCTTTCTTAAGACCTGGAAGATTTGATGAATTAATTTATATTCCTCTTCCTGATGAAGAAGCTAGAAGAAAGATGTTCGAATTAAAGTTCGCTAAAATGCCGACGGCGGATAATATTGATTACGATTACATTGTGAACATTAGTGAAGGCTTTAATGGCGCGGATATTACTGAATTTGTAGAAAGAGTAAAACAAATCGCTATCAATAAAAGCATTGAATCTAAGCAAGAGCATATCATAGACATGAATGATATTTGCGAAGTAGGCAAAAATATGCATTCGAGCATTGTCGATGACGAAATTGATAAAATTTTAGAATTTAAAGAAAGAAATAATTAAGAATTAATAATATTTTCGCATGCTTTAGCGAGTTGATCAGGACAAGAAGTTGGTTTATAACCACATTTAATGCCTTTTAATAATGAAATTACTTCTTCTAAGGTTTTATCTTTACAAAGTGTAGCAACACCTAAAGTGTTTCCAGGACAACCACCATGGAAAGTTGAACTGAACCCCATTTAGTTCACAAAAGGGTATGCAGACTTTTTTCTTTTATGCGATAAATAGGCGCTTTTGAAAATTGCTCCGTTTGCCTAGTGGTCAAAAATGCTGATATTTAGCCTATTAGAGAAACTTTTGTTTACAAGAGAAACGATACACTGAAGACCACAAATTCGAAGGTATAAAAAAAGACCGCTTGATCCTATTAGTGATGGCTACACTTTCTCCGGCTGGTACGAAGATATGGAATATGCCGACATCTGGGACTTCGATGTTGAAAGGGTGGATTCAAACATGACCCTTTATGCCAGATGGGATGAAGATGACCAGGAGTTAGAGGCAACGGCCAGCCTCGTCTATGAGCTTGACGAGGAGACAAACACCTATACGGTGATCGACGTCGGAGAAGAGACGAACATAGTCATTCCTTCTGTTTATGAAGGATTACCTGTAACAAGAATCCAAGGTCAATATGGAACTGGAGCGTTTGCTAGAAAGGACATCGTATCCGTCACTATTCCTGACTCGATCGTGGAGATAGGAAACAATTCCTTCAACAATTGTTCTGACCTTGTCGAAGTCAACATAGGAGAAAGCAGCAATCTCGATACCATCGGCCGAAACGCCTTCTCCGGTTGCCATTCATTGGAGTCGCTATATATCCCTAGCCATGTCGCATCCATCGGTGACAGCGCCTTCAACAACTGTGGGGCCATGAGAGGATTCGTCGTATCCGAAGATAACGAAACCTACCGAAGCGAAAACGGCCACTTGATTCAAAACGAAGGGAACGTGCTTATCAGGGGCTCCAACAACGAAATCATCCCTGATGGCATAGCGGAATTGTCCGAAGCTTCTTTCAGAAGGTCTACCATATCACGTTTGACTATCCCAGTCTCAGTCACCTCCATCGGAAACTACTTCATCGCCGACAGTAATATCGAAACTATCGTCTATGAAGGTAGCCAAGAGGAATGGGAAAGTATAACGAAAGACTCGATGTGGGACTATAGAAAAGACAACATCGACATCAACTTTGCCGCTTGATTCATCAACATATAACCAGACTTACGGCCATCTGATTCCTAAATAAGGGTTGGATGGCTTTTTTTGTGGAAATAAAGATAATCCCCGAACACTACTCTGTGTTTTGCTCCATTACCTTTGAGGAGGAATAGAACCTATGAAAACTCAAATAAAACTAAAGATTAAAGAGCTTAGAGATAGTGGTGTTGGTTATGATGAAATTGCTAAAGCTTTAAATATTGGGAAAAGCACTATAGCTTCTTATTGCAAAAGATATAATTTAAGAAAAAAATAAAAACAGTAAGAAAAAAGGATGTTAATTACCTATCGCGTGCTTAATTACAAAGGTTATAGCGTCTAGTAGAAACATCGGCAAAAAAAGATAGATAAATTCATTTCAATGTTATTTGTTACCTTGTATCAACAAGAATATACAATAGGAAAAATATTTTTCATCAGTTTTTTGTGTGCTTAAGAAATTGTAGGTTAATGTCAATAATTTTTTTCTATCCATAATCAATCTTCGTTCTTTTGACAAATTTCTTATGAGCAATTAAAAAAGTTTAGTAAGTTGTTTTACTTTTTTCGTAATCTTTTTAGATAAATGATCGTCGCTACTAATATAGGTATGGCCATGAGCAAGAAAAGTATAAATGGTCCAATGTTTATCGAAGCAGCAAAATCGATTGGAAAAAATGCTTGTAATGATTCGATGACGAACATTTTATTCACACTTAATTGAATGACGTATAAGATGAGCAATAAAAGGAAAACAGATGAAGTATTGATGAGGCTAATTAAATAGAATTTGTTTTTCTTCTCTTCTCTTTTCATCGAGTAACCAAAATAATAGATGATAATTAATATCGTCGGAGCAAAACATAAAATTAGGATGATTAATGAACCTAAAAGATTGAGCGTCATCGTATAATCGATCCAAAATACACCTAATAGACCTTGCATGAAAAAATACATTGCGAACAATAAATAGATAATAATTAAAATTAAATATGGTATTTTACCTTTTTTCGCTAAATTAATTTTAACTAAAAATTTTGGCATGTTTCGTTCTTCTAATTCATCATTTTTTCTTAGTTTTTTAAATTTGATAATACTTAAGGTAAGTAAAGTGACAAAGATCACTAAGGCGAATGTAGCATAGAGGATGAAATCTAAAGGGAAAAAGTTGGTGAATTGTTGGTTAATAGCCACACCATCAAAGTTGAAATAGATAGCGAAGAGGAGATGAATGATGATGTAAAGTGCGAGAAAAGTTAAAATGGAACAATGTATAATCGACGATTTGTAAAATTTTAATTTATCATTAATTCTTAAAGAAAAATGGTATAAGAAAAAAGAATAAATAGGTAAGATGGTAAGAATTAGGACCGGAAAAGTCACGTCGATATCTTGAGCGCTATTGACGATGACGTCGGTGAAAAAATAATAGAAAAAATAAAACACGCCAGCACTAGAGAGGAAATATAGCAAAATATTCAATGACAAAAATAAGCATCTATTCTTCATATCTCAAATAAATTCTTTCTAAATTATTTAAAGAAAAACTTCCATCACGTGGTAAGGTGATGATTTGCCCACCTAACATTGATGCATCATGATAAATCTTATTCGTCGATTTAACACCATAGGCTAATATCACATCTTCATAATCGATGGCTAAAGTGTTTAGATGATCATGGCCGAAAAAAACACCTCTCGTCGAATGATATTTTTCTATCATCGTAAACATCTTTGAATTTTTATATCCTGGCCAAGAATCTTCTTTTAATTCGCCTATATATTCATAAGCGTCTGGATTAGTTTTTAATTGTTCCGCTGCATAGTTTAATTCTGGCAATGGAATGTGGATGAACATGAGCGAAGGTATGTTAAAACCGTTCTCGTAATTTAAAGCTTTTTCATACCAGGCAATTTGATCAGGTCTAATGATATCGTAATTATAGGTGAAGGTGCTTTCATCATGATAAGAATTAGAATCGAGCATATACAATCGCCAAATGGTGTCAAGACCATCTTTCAAATTGACTACATAATTAGAATCGCCATAGACATCGTCGTATTTTAAATTTTTAAAGACGACATTTTGATAATTAGATAAACTATCGACGACATAATTTGGTGAATAAAAACCTTGCTTATCGTGGTTACCCCACACAATGGACCAAGGAATATTTAATGAATCAAAATAAGAATAGATAAAATCTACTTCTTTTTTGGAAGCGTTCATGAATGTATCACCTGTGATAACAATCATGTGGGGAGAGGCGACACTAATTAAGTTATTTAAGTAATGTTCTTGCTCTTTTAAGTTCGTCGTTATACCTAAATGAATATCAGTGAGTTGCAAAATACGAAAATTATCTATGTAATCAATATTTAAAAAATATTTTTCAATGGGATAAGTTTTGTTTCCACAAGAACTAAGAAGTAGGGGTAGGAGAAGAAAAGAAGCAATTTTTCCTTTATGTATCATACTTCTTATATTATAACGTGATATTAAAATTAAAGATAATTTTATTGTTTATGGTATTTTGTCAGAATTTAATTTGGAAAACATAAAATTTTAACATTTGATATAATGATTAGTAGTGTATGAAATCTAAAAAGGTAACAATTTTAGTTTTAACCGCGATGATGTCGTTAACATCATGCAATAACACACCGTTATACATTAAGGATGCCTTTTTTCCTGCTAATCTATTGAAGGAACAACTCGTCACTGAATTACCTGTTCCAGATGGTGATTTATTATATCGTAATGTTTATGGATTTCATTCTCCACGAGTGTATGTTAATTCTAACCTACCATCAGAAAATTACGCTCAAGAAGTATTAGATTATTTAAAAAATCAAAATTTCGCATTCATATATACGGTAGAAGATATATATGTGCATGTTGGTTTGATACCTGCTATGGAAGATTCACATATCGTAAAAGAGTTCAATTCTTTGGATGAATGTTATTTCGATGATAGTTGGTATTTTATATACGGAAATAATGCTCAAACTTATACGAACGAAGATGGAACGATTTTTTTGAAGGATGAACATGTGATAAGAATTAAAAATGAATCTGGTATTGAAAAAGATGACGAAGAGTCCATCAATTTTGCTTATGATTATGCAATTATAATTGATCAGTCGCCAACAAATGTTATTCATGTGGAAAATCGATAAAAAACTAACTTTTTATAACAAAAAGATATTGCGTTTCTTAGCTACTAATTAGATGATTTTAAAATGTTTTAAAAAAACGATAGAAATCTTTTATATATGCTTGTAATATCAATAGTGAAGAAGAGGTAATTTTATGGCTAGAGATGATAAATATTGTGCTTCTAATTATTCCTATCACGAGATGATTAAATTAGTGATGGGAAAGAATTTTTGGCAAAGTAATGATTTAGATGATAAACTCGAGACATTTTATGTGAGTGATGGTCCTGTCGGTGTGAGGAGTACCTTAGACAATAATCTATGTGATAAAAATGAAGAAATTCCTTCGACCGCCTATCCATCAGGAGAAGTTTTAGCTTCTACCTTTAACGTATCGCTTGCTAAAGAATATGCAAAAAGCATCGCTGATGACCTCATCGAAAGGAAATTAGATGTTTTGCTCGCTCCTGGTATCAACATCAAGAGAAATCCGCTTTGTGGAAGGAATTTTGAATATTTTAGCGAAGACCCGTTATTGAGTGGTGAACTAGCAAAATATTACATTGAAGGATTGAATGAGAAACATGTCGGAAGTAGCCTTAAGCATTATATTTGTAATAATAGCGAATACCAAAGAAATTGGGTGAGTAGTGAAGTCGATGAAAGAGCATTACAAGAAATTTATCTCGCTAATTTTAAAAGAGCATTTCAAGGAAAACCTTGGACTTTGATGTGCTCATATAATTTATTAAATGGCGTGAGGATGAGTGAAAATAAACCTCTTTATGATTTTGCTTATGCACATGGATTTGATGGTCTTATCATCTCCGATTGGGGAGCGGTCAAAGATGCGACACTATCGATTAATGCTGGATTACATTTAATCATGCCATATGATAAGAGATTAGAAGATCAATTGATAAAAGATTTAGATAATGGAAGATTAAACAAAGAAGCATTAAAAAACGCTGCCCAGAAAGTTTTAGATTTAATTAAGAAAAACGAAGAAGAAAAGAAATATAGAAAAATTGAAAAAAGTTTAAGAGAAAGAAAAGAAGTAGCGTTAAATGTCGCTTTAGAAGGAATAGTTCTTTTACAAAATAAAGGTAATATATTACCTTTAAAAGATAAGAATATTAAAATATTAGTCGCCGGAGCGCCTACGGTTCAATATTTTAATGGTGGTGGTAGTTCTAGGGTCGCTATCGAAGAACCCTTTAAAACTTTAGCTTCATCTTTAAGAGAAATAGGATATAAAAATATTGATGAAGGGGAAATCGCTACCGATAATAGAGCCCACGCCATAAATATGGGCAATTTCAAAAAATTTATCGAAAAAGCCTATGAGAATGATGTCTTAATCATGGGAGTGGGCGGAGATAAAAATTTATTCAGCGAAGACTTCGATCGTCAAGATATGAAATTAGCTAACGAAGAAATTTTAGCGATTAAAAGAGCCGCTCTTACTCATAAGAAAATCGTGTTATTAGTTTATGGTGGAGGAGCAGTTGAATTAGAGGAAGTGTCACAATTAGTAGATGCTATTATCTATGTCGGCTTCTCTGGCGAGAGAGTAAGTGACGCTCTTGCCAAATTATTTACGGGAGAAAAATGTTTTTCAGGTAGACTTGCTGAAACATTTGCCCTTTCTTTAAAAGATTATCCTTCCTCATCTACTTATGTTGATGAATCACTAATTTCCTACAGCGAAGGTTTAGATGTGGGATATCGTCATTTTGTGACGCACGATGTAAATACTCTTTATCCTTTTGGATATGGCTTAAGTTATAGCGAATTTGTTTATTCTAATTTGAAGGTGATAAAAGATGAGAAAAATCATTTAATTCATGTTTCTTTTAATGTTAAGAATGTTGGTGAATATGACGCTAAAGAGGTCGTTTTGTTATTTGTATCACCTTTAACTAAAAATGTCTATCGTCCGAAGAGAGAACTTAAGCGTTTTGATAAAGTATTTATCAAAAAAGGTGAAGAAGAAACCATTAAATTTACTTTAGATATTGATGACTTTAAATATTTTAATTTGAATTACCATGAATTCGTTTTCGATCATGGTAGATATCGTATAGAAATCAATAAAGATGCAGAAAACGTCATCTTAAGCGAAGAAATTTTATTATAATTTTCTTAGATACATATCGTTTCAATAAAAGACAATATTTAATATTATTTGTTTTTCGTAATTTGCGTTAAATATTGTTTTAAAATTTCGATTAAGTCGTCATTATCAGCATTTTTGATTTTTTCAATGTAAGAGATTTTAGTTTCCCTTTCGACTAGGTAATCGATAGTGACATGAAATATGTCCGCAAGAGCGATCAATTGTTTGATTTTTGGCTCATAAATGCCACTTTCCCAATTGAGAATTGTTTGAGAAGAGACGTGCATCAATTTTGCTAATTGTTTTTGTGTCATACCTTGTCTTATACGTAACTCTTTGAGGATCATAATAGTGTCGCTCCTCTATTTATAATCAAAGAAACCTTGATTATGTTGTAGTAAAATCAAGTAAAACTTTGTAAAATACTTAATAAATCAAAGAAACCTTGATTTTAGTTAGGAGAAATAATTCTTAATAATGTCAGGAATAAAAAAAGAAAATGATAGGTATTTAAAGGAACAAATCATTACTTATATTGGTAATAAACGCGATTTTCTTTCTTCTATCGAAAAAATAATTTTGGAAGTAAAGCAAATTCTTAAAAAAGAATCACTAGTGACCTTAGATCTATTTTCTGGTAGTGGAGTTGTGGCAAGACTTTTAAAGAGCCATTCATCATTAGTAATCGCTAACGACTTAGAGAAATATAGTTACGTCATCAATGACTGCTATTTGAGCAATTTTGAAGATTTTGATGAATTACTTTTTAATCGTTATTTAAACATCATAGAAGAAAATATTATTAAAGAACTTAAAGAAGGTATCATTACCAAATATTATGCACCTAAGAATGATGATGACATCACCTCAGGTGAAAGAGTATTTTATACTCGTCGAAACGCTTTGTACATCGATAGTTTTCGCTATTACTTGGATATTTTTGTTCCAGACAACTTAAAAAAATATTTTTTAGGTCCATTACTTTACGAGTGCAGCGTGCACGTGAATACTTGTGGTGTATTTAAAGGCTTTTATAAAGATTGCAAAAGCGGCATTGGAAAATTTGGAGGCAATGGTGAAAATGCACTTAGTAGAATTAAAGGTGAAATTAAAGTAGATAAGCCGGTTTTAAGTGCTTTTTCTTGCGATCATATTTTGTATATGGAAGATGCAACACAACTCGTAGAGCGTCTTAAGGATATCGATTTAGCCTATCTTGATCCACCTTATAATGAACATCCGTATGGTTCTAACTATTTTATGTTAAATGTTATTTTAAATAACGAAGAGCCAAAGAATATTTCAAAAATATCAGGCATACCAAAAGATTGGAATAGATCAACTTTTAATAAGAAAAAAGAAGCTTTTAAAAGCTTAGAAGCAATAATAGGGAAATTAGATGCAAAATTTATTTTATTATCTTATAACGATGAAGGAATCATAAGTTATGAAGAAATGATTGTAATGCTTAAAAAATATGGTGAATTAAAAGAATTTATGTTCACCTATAATACATTTCGCGGCTCTAGAAATTTGAATAAAAGAAATGTTCATACACGCGAATATTTATTTTTATTGGATAGAAGGAACGAATTATTTACTTATTAGCATAAAGTAGTGAGATAAAAGATAAGTTAAATTAACTACTATTTTTACGACATCTTATCGAGATGAAAGTTAAATTTTTATTAAAAAAAATCTACCACTCTTGAGAGGTACCCAGTTTCCTAGACATTAAATGTTTGTTAACTGAATTATATCATAAGACTAACATGGATGCTTCCC
>CALVPP010000031.1 GCA_944351395.1 uncultured Bacilli bacterium | reverse complement strand
TAGCAAATTCAGCTTTATTAAGTTTAGATACTTTCCATTTTTTAACAAACTCGAGCCTTTCATAATCTGTGTAATATTTATGCGGTTTGCCCATATACATAATTACTCCTTTCTTACGATAGGAGCATATATGTAATCATAAAAATGTGAAAGAGTGTTAATTAACGACAATTACTGTAAGTGTATAGCCAATTTGCCGTGTAATAATTAAATTTTTGAGATACTCATACACTGTAAACGGCTATTTATTCATTGATGAATAACAAACAATTTTGATATAGATAAATTAAGAATTTTTAGGATAATTTTCCTTAAAATTCTGGAATTTTCGTTATTCTTTTCCCGAAAATTCTTGATTTATTCACCGAATTATTTTAGTCATGGAATTAACTAGAAAAACCGAGAAAACAATTGATGATTTTATTCTTAATAGCGGTGAACGAGAGAAAAATAATATTCACAAATCTTTGCTCATTAACGGATTAAGGCAAGTGGGAAAAACGCACACTATTCGAAAGTGCTTAAATTTACCCATCGATGATCTTTCCATCATTGTTTCTTCATTTAAAAACAAAGATTTTGTTGCTACATCAATTCATTTAATTGAGTTAACTTAATTATATTAGTTTAAGAGCCAAAATGGCTCTTTTTGATTGTAAAAAATTATATTTCGCAAAAATGAAAAAAATATAGTTTTGCGAAATAACAATTATAAATTGTTTCGAAATAATCCTTTTTAAACTTTTAAATTTCTTTTCATAACCATCCCTCTTTTCGCGACGTAACCTTTTTTTGCTCGTTCTGCCTCAACTTTTGCTTTGATAATTTCATCAATAAGTTTTTCTTTAGATAGGGAATTGTAGTCCTTGCAATCAATTGCCTTCTTGCTGTCTACTTTCTTTATAGCAGTTTATCTTGGAGGGTTAGTGAATGTAACTAAGATGGTGAAAAGGCTATACAAAAGATTGTTGCAGTTAGATTCTCGCTAGTTGTCCTAATTTTGTGGACAACTGAATAGCGATTTGTTATCATATATATATGATAAAATATTCAACCAGATCTTTTAATGATAAGCAAATAAGAGCGATTTGGGATGAAAGAAAAGCGATATGGCGATATTCCGCAGTGGATTTTATTGCTGTTTTAATAAACCCTCACTCACCACGCCGTTACTGGAACAATATAAAAGTAAGAAATCCCCAACTATTAGAGTTTTGTGGCCAAGCAAAATTATATGCATCTGATAATAAAAAATATCTAACCGATGTCATCGATGAAAACGATGTAAGACTTTTACTTACTATTGTTCCTTCTAAATATAAAAAAGAAATTCAAGATTGGCTGAAAGGGATGCTTGATCCAATTGATGAACAAAGCAAAAGAAAAGCTTATCAACTATATCAAACATCGCTCATTTCTGAAGACGAGATCGGAAAGACTATCGCCTTACAAAAGATACATGCTTTTTTATTTGAAGGATTATATCCTTTCGCAGGACAAATTCGCACGAAAACAATAGCGAAAAATGGATTTGTTTTCGCAAATGGCGACTTTTTTCCTCAAATTCTTCCTAAGATAGACAAAATGGCGGAAGACAATTTTGATCACATAGTGGAAAAATATGTGGAGATGAACATCGCTCATCCATTTTTAGAAGGAAATGGTAGAGCGACGAGAATTTGGCTCGATTTAATGTTTATGAAAAATCTTAAAAAATGTGTTGATTGGTCAAAGATCGATAAGGATGAATACCTCTTAGCGATGAAAGAAAGTCCACTTAACGATTTAAAGATTAAGAAATTATTAAAAGATGCCTTAACAGAAGAAATAGATAATAGAGAATTATTCGTTAAAGGAATTGATGCTTCTTATTATTACGAAAGTTAATGTTCTTTTGGATGAGTAAAAATATAATTAAGTTTAACTAAAAGTGTGTTTATAGGTAAAAATTTTCAAAGTATACAAGTGCTTTTCGATAATTTTTTAGATTAATGAAAACAAAAACTCCCTTGAAAAAAGTTCCAATTCAATATAAAACTCACTAGAAAAAAGTGAAAAAACGACTTCAAACTCCCTTGAAAAAAGTTTAAAATGTATCTAGGAGATTGAAAAGTGTTCAAAAGAAAAATTTACGATCAAATCCTAAATTGGAAAAATTCAAAGAATCATAAGCCGCTTATAATAAGTGGTTTAAGACAAATTGGAAAGACGACGATTGTCGACCATTTTGCGAAGGAAAATTATGAATCGGTCATCAAACTAGACTTTAGAAAAGACGCTAGTCTACATGAAATTTTCGATGGCGATTTTGATATTAACACAATTATTTTTTCTTTGTCTTTAAAAAATAGTGAATTTAAATTTATTCCAAATAAAACATGTTTAATCTTCGATGAACTACAAGACTGTCCGAACGCTAGATCGTCTTTAAAATATTTTGCGTTAGATGGAAGATTTGATGTCATCTGTACTGGTTCGTTACTTGGAATTAAAAATTACCGAAACACCAAAAAACCATCTAGGGGTATCCCTGTTGGATTTGAAGATTATCTATTGATGAAACCGATGGATTTTGAAGAATTTCTTTGGGCTAATTCAATTAATCAATCTATCATCGATAATCTAAAGCAATGTATAAAGAAGAATAGTCAAATTAATGCTTTTGTACATCAAAAGATGCTCGATCTATTCAATAGATACATTTGTATTGGAGGAATGCCTGAAGCAGTGGACGCTTATGTGAAAAGTAATGATTTTAACAAAGTTAGAAAAATTCAAAGAAGAATTTTACAAAGTTTTGAAGCTGACTTCGGCGCTCATCTTAATGACGATAATGAAATAATTGTGGATGATAACGCCAAGGCAAAAATAATTGCGACTTTTAAGTCGATACCACACCAACTAGCGAAAGATAATCAAAAATTTCAATATGCTGCTATTGTGAAAAATGCCAAAGGGAAAGAATATAAAACCGCTATTGAATGGTTAGAAGATTATGGTCTAATCTCTCGTTGTTATAACTTAACTATACCTGAACTTCCTCTCGACTCTTTTCTCATACCAAATTACTTTAAAATCTACGCTGCCGATAGCGGGTTATTCATCGCGATGCTAGATGATGATATTCCAGATTTAATCATCAATAACAAACTTAAAATTGCTAAGGGAGCAATTTATGAAAACATTGTTGCGGATGCTTTTTCTAAACTAGGAAGAAAATTATATTTTTATCATAAAAATAGTGGTTTAGAGATCGATTTTATTACTAGTTTTCATAAAGAAGTCGTGCTTGTGGAAGTAAAAGCAAAAGATGGTAACGCAAAAGCAGCAAAAGAGATATTAGGTAATAAAGAGAAGTATCAAGTAAATAAATTAATTAAACTTACCTCACAAAATATTGGTCGTAATGAAAATGTATTCACTTATCCTTATTATTTAACTTCGTTTGTATTTGACGCTGAACAAATTTGATGTTTGATGTAACTTTAATAAAAAACTCTCAAACGTTCGTTTTTAATTGTTACCTACAAAATACCTAACGACATCCATAACCGCAAAATGTAAAAAAACAACAATTCAAATTGAAATAATGATAAATAAACACAGTTTAAAACTCATTGTTGTTCGTGTGCAGAATCAAATAACTTTTTCATTTCTTTTGGTCTATATAAATCTATATTTTTTTCTAGTTCTTTTGCCGAACCTAATTCTTGTGCTTTCGTATAATACCATTCTTTATATTCAAGCATCTTTAAAGCGGTTTTGAGCTCTTTAATTTTATTTAAAGTTTTTTCTTTTTGCTCTTTGAAAAAGTTAAGTCTAGCATCGATTGTAGAATCACCTTGCTTAACCATCGTGATAAATCGCTTGATGTCTTTTAATTCAACATTTGTTTTCTTAAGGCACTCGATGATGAATATAGTTTCTACATCTTGCTCACTGAACTTTCTTATGCCATTTTCTCTTTTGATATTAGGAAGTAAACCTTCTTTATCGTAATAACGAATAGTGGATATCGAGATGTTGAATCTTTTAGCTATTTCCCCAATTGTGTACGCCATAAAATTTTCTCCATTTTACCTATTGACCTAAAGTTAGGTTTAGGGTTTATAACTATATTAGCACATCAAGTTGCTAGAAAGTGAGAATAAAATTATGAATGAAAATATTGTTCTAACAAAAGAATGGGATAAAACATTCAAATTAGACGAAAGCGTAAAGCATGAAAAAGTTATATTTCACAACAAATTCGGTATCGATTTAGTTGGTGATTTATATTCGCCTAAAGACATTAATGAAGATAAATTAGCTGCGATTGCTGTGTGTGGTCCGTTTGGCGCAGTTAAAGAACAAGCTAGCGGATTATACGCGATGGAGATGGCAAAAAGAGGATTCATCACACTTGCATTTGACCCTTCATACACTGGTGAAAGCGGTGGCTATCCTCGTTATAACGCTTCACCTGATATAAATACTGAAGATTTTCAAGCAGCCATAGATTTCTTATCGACATATGAAAAAGTAGATTCTAACCGTATTGGAATTATCGGTATATGCGGTTGGGGTGGCTTGGCTTTGAATACTGCAAGCATCGACACGAGAATAAAAGCTACAATCGTCTCTACGATGTATGATATGAGTAGGATTGCCGCAAAAGGGTATTTTGATCAAAATGATAGTGAAGAAAAACGTTTTAGAGCGAGAGAAACGTATAGCAATCTAAGAACAAAAATCTATAGAAGTGGTGATTATGGTAGAGCAGGAGGCTGCCTTCCTTTACCGGTACCTGATGATGTTCCTTTTTATGTCAAGGATTATAGTAATTACTATAAAGGACGCGCTTATCATCCTCGTTCGCTTAACTCTACGGATGGATGGAATCTTATCGGAACGATGTCTTTCTTGAACTCTCCTATACTTCAATATACGAATGAAATACGCTCGGCTGTCTTAATTATTCATGGAGAAAAAGCCCATTCTTGTTATATGGGGAAAGAAGCATATGAAAATATGATGAAAGGTAATCCTGTTCCTAACAATAAAGAGTTATTAATTATTCCTAATGCGGTTCACACTGATCTTTACGATAACTTAAACGTTATACCTTTTGACAAGATTGAGAATTTTATTAGAACTAATATGAAATAGATAAGAGGAGGACAACGATATGAAAATATTAGTTAGTTATTTTTCTGCTAGCGGAGTTACTAAAGGAGCAGCGACCCAATTAGCAAACTTGTTGCATGCAGATTTAGAAGAGATTATTCCTATTCAAAAATATAGTGATGAGGATTTAGATTGGCAAAATAGCCGTTCTCGATCATCGCTTGAGATGAAGGATGAAAAATCTAGACCAGAAATCATAAAACCAATTCATGAATTATCATTTTATGATGTGATATTTATTGGTTATCCAATTTGGTGGTATGTTGAACCTAGAATCATCGATACTTATTTAGATAGTTTCAATTTAAAAGATAAAAGAATCATTCCTTTTGCGACAAGCGGCGGTAGTTCAATAACTGGTAGCGTTAAACACCTAAGAAACTTATATAAGACCGCTAAGATTGAAGATGGCGTACTTTTAAACCGTGGAATTAATGAAGCTGTTATAAGAAAAATGATTGAAGGAGATAAATAAAATGAAACAAAAAGCAGGAAGAAATGGATTAGGAGATTTAGCCACTAAATTTGCAGAATTAAATGATGATATCTTATTTGGTGAAGTTTGGTCTAGAACTGATAAATTATCGCTTAGAGATAGATGCGTTATCACCGTTGTGGCTTTAGTTAGTAAAGGTATTACTGATAATTCATTAAAATATCATATAACTAATGCTAAAAATCATGGCGTTACTAAAATCGAGATGGTAGAAATTATTACTCATATTGCTTTTTATATTGGTTGGCCTAATGCTTGGGCTGTATTTCCAATAGTAAGAGAAATTTATCAAGATGAGAAGATAACTAAGGAACCGATGTTTGGCTTAGGCAAGCCTAACGATGCCTATGCTAAATATTTTGTTGGAAAGTCTTATTTAAACCCTGTTAATAAAGATGGAATGTTTATCGCCAATGTTTCTTTTGAACCAGGATGCAGAAATAACTGGCATATTCATAAAGCTAGTAAAGGTGGCGGTCAAATCTTACTTTGCACTGATGGTGAAGGATGGTATCAAGAAGAAGGTAAAAAAGCTAGAAAACTTATGCCAGGAGATGTAGTTTATATTGCTCCTAATGTTAAGCATTGGCATGGCGCGACTAAAGATAGTTGGTTTTCTCATTTAGCTATTGAAGTACCAGGAGAAAACACATCCAATGAATGGTTAGAAAAAGTAAATGATGAAGAATATGAAAAACTATAATTAAATGAGGTGTATCTATGGTCATAACTATTAATATCTATTACACCGGTAAAAATGGTAGCGCAAAAGCGTTTGCCAAAGAAATGATTGATTCAGGTATCGTCGACGAGATTAGACAAGAAAACGGCAATGTTAGATATGAATATTACACCTCATTTAATGATCCAGAAACTATTCTTTTAATAGATAGGTGGGTCAGCCAAGAGGCTTTAGACGCTCATCACAATTCAAAAATGATGCAGAAGATTATAGAACTAAGAAATAAATATGATTTAACGATGAAGGTAGAAAGATTTGTCGACGATGTCGATATTCCTGAAATTGATGAAAAATTTATAAGAAAATGAAATGAAAGTTATGATATTAAATAATTCGACAAAAGTTAGAGGTGGAATGTGTCTTAAAATCTCATTTATGGTTTGTAGTTCTTAATTTTAAAGATTTTGAATCAGAGTGTTTTTCTACCTTTGCTAATGTTTATTATTAACTGTTTTACCAAAATAATAATTCGTTAATGTATATTTTTCTGTAATCTAATGTAGTTTTTTTCTCCGTTTTAATGCATATTTTTTCCTAATTTTTATGATATGTTTATCTAATGAATGATAATTTGTCGTATCGGTTTATTATGATATTTTTTTATTTGAATCAAAATAATGTTTTGATTTGTTTCATGAAATGAAACATTACGTTATTTTAACTATTAAATGTATAAAATATACAGTCATTCTTGCAAGAAAAATTGTTTTATCTTACAATATAACTGTATAAAAAATACAGCGGGGCATGTTTATGTTAAAAAAAGTTTTAATTAAAAATATTAATTCAGTAAAAGAGTGCGAAATTGATTTTACGCGAGGAAATTATAAATTTGCCGAAGAAAATATATTATCTGATATTGTTAATCCTATTGTTATATATGGTTACAATGGTTCAGGCAAATCCTCTGTCATGAACGCTATGCAACAATTTATATCTTTGATGATTTTGCCATTAGAATCTTTATCACCATTTATTGTAAACAATTTTTTGTATGATGATTATTTAACTTGCAAAGATGAATCGTTAATAAAAGGTAGCGTGATGTTATGTTTCGAAATAAACTCAAAAAAATACGAATATTTTCTTGAAACATCACGCAACAATTATATTAGTAAAGAGTATTTAAAAATAGATGAGGAATATTACTTTGAAAACACAGCTGGAAAATATATTTATCGCGGTAATAAATATGTTCCAGAAAGTAAAGGGGTATCCAAATTAGTCCCATTCTTGAGAGTGCTCGCGTCTTCTGAAATAACTGATTCTGTTATTCAAACAGTTCACACATATATCAAATCATTCACTCACATCAATGTGTCTTATATTAATAGAGGAGCGTTTGTTACTTCTAGTTTGTTTAATAACATGAATGTTTTTGATTTATTAGTGAACAATTCTTCAGACGTAAAAAAACTTTTGGAGAAATATCATAACTTTCCTATTTACTCAGTAGTTAAGGATGATAAATTACTCCCAAACGGTTTTGTTCAATCGCAATATAATCTTATTTTGGAAGACAAGAACTTTAAAAAGAAACTTCCCTATCAAATGATTTCTGTCGGAATGCAAAATCAAAGTATTCTTCTTTCGCTTATTTTATCAATGCCGAAAAACAGTGTCCTTTTTATTGATGAAGTAGATATTGCTCTGCATCCATCCGCTTTGAAATCATTTTTAGAAGTTATTAGAAAAAAAGAAATTCAAGTAGTTTTGACGTTACACAATACTTATGCAATGCAGTTTTTACGACCAGATCAAATTTATTTTTCCAAATGGTCACATGGTTTCTCATCTTATTATCGTCTATCAAAAATATACCCAAATATAAGAGAAGTGAATAATATTGAAAAGATGTATTTGTCTACTTTGTTTGATGGGGCGATAGAAGATAATGAAAAATAATATTTTACTATTGACTGAAGGAAGCGTTGACGAACAAGACATTTTTAGCCATGTTTTTGAACAATATGGTGTCAAATCATTTCCAATCAAGAAAAGAATCATAGATGTAAAAGAAGGTGAATTTTTAGAATTCGAATTGAGTCTTGGCAACACGAATGTGTTTAT
The DNA here is from genome assembly GCA_944351395.1 of uncultured Bacilli bacterium. Taxonomy (GTDB): domain Bacteria; phylum Bacillota_I; class Bacilli_A; order RFN20; family CAG-826; genus CALVUG01. The sequence goes on along the minus strand of CALVPP010000031.1, from coordinate 4,243 downwards.
TATTCAAGGACCAAGAAATAGGGTTCACGATTTCTTAAAACTATTAGAAGATCCGAACATTGCATTAGAAAAAGTGTTCAACTATGAATATGCATTTTTTCAAAAAATATTTTTAATTTATGACGTCGATCATAATGATTGTGAAGATATTTCACGAATGTATTCTTTGTTTCAAGATGAGACAACCGGCATGCTTTTGCTCAGCTCACCATGTATAGAAGTTTTAGCCGATTTCAATAAGGAACGAAAGGAGGAAAAATACGTTCATCTTCGTGAATATAAGACACAAATCAATGTTCATCATAAAGGATTAACAAAACAATACATAAGGGAACATTTTAATCAAATTATGTTGTTTTTCTTGGAAAAAAATTATGAAGATTTTAAAGAAAAAAATGTTATGGAACACCCTAGGTTAATTATCGACAAAATAAATGAATTGAATGAAAGAGTAAACTTACAAGATAAGGAATCATCCTATGTTATATATCGATATTTTTCAACAGTGATATATGTGGCTATCGCTAGTGCGTTGTCTTTGACAAAAGAAGTAGATAACTTTGATATCGTCAAATCATTTTTCTTATCAAAAGCGGAGGATTAATTTATGGTCTATATTTATCATTCACCTGTTGGTAACATATACGTTAAATGCGATAGCTCATCCCTTGTTGCCTTAACCTTCAATCGCTTAACAGACGATGATGAAGTGCCTTCGCCAATATTATCGAAGGTGATCGAGTGGTTAGATTGTTATTTTGCGAAAAAGACAAAAGAAATAGATTTTTCTATTAAGTTAGAAGTGAGTTCATTTCAAAAAGAAGTATTAGATGTTATTAAAGACATACCTTTTGGACAAACGATCACTTATAGTGATATTGCGAAAAGATTAGGAGTTAAATGTTGTTATCAAGCGATTGGACAGGCATTAAAACATAATCCAATTCTGCTCATCTATCCTTGTCATAGGGTCGTTTCTAAAAATATAAAAAAACGTTACTCATATAATGCGGGAGAAGATAAGAAAAAATGGTTGTTGCATTTTGAAGGCGTAGAATAAAAAAACTGATGATTTATATCATCATTTGACAATATTTTCGTTATAATTATATTCACTAATCAAACATTATCAGGAGGCACTTTATGAATAAAACGATGATGAAAAAATATGCTGAATTAATCGTCAAGGTTGGAGCGAACGTTAGACCAGGGCAAGAAGTTTGGATTTCTTATGGCTTAGAGCAATTAGATTTTTTAACTACGCTAGTCAAAGAATGCTATAAAGCTAAAGCAAGACGCGTAGAAGTCATCTATTCAAATAGTGATGTAGCAAAACTTAATAATAAATATATGAAGGTGAATGACCTCGGCACATTTTTGCCACATGAACTTAGCAAACTTCAATATAGCGTTGATGTCTTGCCAGTGAGAATTCACATTCTAAGTGAAGACCCCGATGCTTTAAAAGGTATAGATCAAGCCAAAGTTGCTAAAGCGCGCATGATGAAATTCCCCATCTCTAAACCTTATCGAGATAAGCTAGATAATCGCCAGCAATGGACTATTGCCGCAGTTCCTAGTGCAAAGTGGGCAAAAAAAGTATATCCACACCTCACTAAAAAAGAAGCCGTAGAAGCGTTATGGCAAGCAATTTTAAGAATGTCGCATGCTTCTTTAAACCCAATTGAAGAATGGAAGAAACATAACGCTTATTTAAAAGAGAAAATGGATAAGATGAATGCTTTAGATATCGATTATTTAGAATATCATTCATCTAATGGCACAGATTTTAAAGTATGGCTCACTCCTAAATCAAAATGGATTGCTGGAGGAGAAACGAATATTGCAAATGGGGTGTATTATAATCCTAACATTCCGACAGAAGAGTGTTTTACTTCCCCTTGGGCTGGTAAAGCTGAAGGTGTCGTTCACGCTTCTAAACCATTATCTTACAACGGCGAACTTATCGAAGATTTTTCCATCTACTTTAAGGATGGCAAAGTAGATCATGTCGAAGCGAAGAAAAATCAAAAATTATTAGAAATTATGATAAGTCAAGACGAAGGTGCAAAGATGTTAGGCGAAGTCGCTCTCGTGCCTTTTGAATCTAAAGTCAATCAAGAGAAGACAATTTTTTATGAAACTTTATTCGACGAGAATGCTTGTTGTCACTTAGCGTTAGGTCAAGGCTTCTCTAATTGCTATGAAGGATTTGAAAACATGACCCCCGAAGAAATTAAAGCTGCAGGTATTAACGATTCTATGATTCATGTTGACTTCATGATTGGAACGAGAGATTTATCCATTAAAGCACATCTTCGTGATGGTAGTGTAAAAGATATATTCAAAGAAGGGACTTGGGCTATTTAATGACACCATTAGAGATATCTTTAATTGTCATCGCTATCATTTTATTCGTATCTTTTGTTTTGCTTTTCGTGTTCCTTTTCATCAAAATGAATAAGAAAAATGAAGCATCTTTAATGAATAAAGATAATACAAGCAAAGAAGTGCAAGAAAGCATCGATAAGCTTAATAAAGATTTAAGCATCAATATGGTGAAAAGTTTTAGCGAATTAAATGAAAAAATATTAAGACAAAATAATGAATTCACTGATAAGATGCATAAACTCAATAATGAACTGCAAGATAAGATAAATTCTTTATCAAAAGGTGTTAATGAACAACTCACTACTTCTTTGAGAACTTCGAACAACTTCTTCAAAGATTTTTCTGAAAAATTAGGGAAAATTGATGAAGCACAGAAAAATTTAGGTTCTTTAGAAGATAATGTTTTAGATTTGACAAAAATTTTAAAAGGCAATCAAACTAGAGGGCGTTGGGGTGAGTTAACTTTATCTAATCTTCTCGCTAGTGTATTTGGTGATTATCCTGATGGCTATAGTGAACAATATACTTTTAAAAATTTAAGTGGCGATACGATTCGTCCAGATGCAGTTGTGTTTTTGCCTGAGCCTAACCATCTCATCTGTATTGATTCTAAGTTTCCATTTAGCAGTTATGAGACGTTATTAGATGGCACGATTAGAGATGAAGAAAAAGATGTAGCATTAAAACAATTTAAAAGAGAAGTCATTATTCACGTCGATAAAGTTAAACAATATGTCGTCGCTAATGTGACTGCCCCATTCGCTATCATGTTCGTACCAAGCGATGGTATCATGTGGTTTATAAACACCAATTTAAGTGATGTCGTCGATAGTGCTCGTGCATCTAATGTCGTCTTAGCGTCACCATCCTCCTTACATCCTCTTCTTGCGACAGTGAATTTCTTTAACAAACAAGTTAGAAGGACGAAGAATTTGGAAATTATCGAAAAGAATCTTTCTATGCTCGCTAAGGAATTTGAATTATTTAAGAAGAGATGGGATACATTTACTGCACGTTTTGACACCTTAGAAAAATCTAAGAACGAACTCAATATTACATCTAACAAAATTACGAAAAAATTCGACGCTATTGCGAATGCAAATATTGATCAAATCGAGATGAATAATACGATTGATTATGACGCTGATAGCGACGAATAATTGTTGTAATTATATGTCTATTTAGATAATATAAATAGACGCTGGGCCTGTAGCTCATCTGGGAGAGCGCATCGTTCGCAACGATGAGGTAGCGGGTTCGATCCCCGTCAGGTCCACCAAAAACCTAGTCCTATAGCCTGATATTTGTTAATATTGGGTTTTTTATTTATATTAAAATCTATGAAGTGTACTAATTCAAATGATGTGAGACTAAATTAAAGCATAAAAAAATAGTCCTCGCTTATAATTAAGTTATCCAAGACTCCAAACGAAATAGAAATTGAACTTAAAAACGATTTAATTAAAATAAGAGCTGAGCAAGGACTAAAAAGTCTCACATCATTTGAAAGTTAACACTATTATCCTCTCGAATTCTATAACTGCTACTTTAATCTCAAGGCCAAAAAGAGTATCTTAGATAATATCACTAAATTGTCTAATGAGGAGGTTATGGAAAAGATTAATAACAACGGATTTAATGCAGAGGAACTAAAACTGATTTCCAATATCTACGATATGATGGAAAGAGGATTTACCTTTAAGCCAAACATTGAAGCAATAGTGGTTTTTATACCGACGAAAGATGTTCGATAGTTTATAAAGCTGCTGTTGAACATTTGGAAAACGAAGTAAATAGTGAATACAACCGAATTGCAAAGCAAATTAATGAATATATAGACGACTTAGAAGAA
>CALVPP010000030.1 GCA_944351395.1 uncultured Bacilli bacterium | reverse complement strand
ATTCAAGTTTGAATTCCCATGAATATTTCATAAAAAAGTACCCCTTTCCTAATGTCTAGGATTTGGGGTACCTATCAAAAGCGGGTTTTTTATTTACGTTTTTAATTTATTAAAAAAGTATTTAACATTTGCTTTTATTTCATTAAAATAATATGCATAGGAGATTTTTCAAAAATGAGTGAAATAACGAAAAAAGCTACTAAACCAGTTAAAAGCATCGCTGTTCTTACAAGCGGCGGCGACGCACCTGGAATGAACGCTTGTTTACGCGCTGTCGTTCGTAGCGCACTAAAACACGGATTAGAAGTATTTTTTGTCAATGATGGTTATCGAGGCTTAGTCGAAGGTGACATTCACCCCGTCATCGATCGTAACTTTGTTAAAGATATCATCAATAGAGGGGGCACGATCATTCAATCTGGTCGTCTTCCAGAATTTGCTAAACCAGAAATACAAAAGAAAGCTATCCAACAACTCAAGAGAAGAAATATTGATTCTTTAGTTGCTATCGGTGGTGATGGTACTTATCGAGGTTTACTTGCTCTATCAAAGCTTGGCGTGAAATGTATCGGACTTCCCGCTACTATCGATAACGATATCGCTAGCACGGATTATACGATTGGATTCGACACTTGTCTAAATACAATTTGTGATTGCGTCGATAAGATTCGTGATACTTCTTCTTCTCACCAGCGCTGTTCTCTTATCGAAGTCATGGGTCGCCATTGCGGCGATTTAGCGGTTTTCGCTGGTATTGCTGAAGGCGTTGAAGCTGTCATTACTTACGATTATAAAATTCCAGAAGATGAATTCATGAACGATTTAAGAGAACTAGAAAAGAAGAAAAAACACCACGCTATCGTTCTCGTCAGTGAAAATCTTCTCGACATTCACGAATTAGCAAAAAAAGTAGAACGCGAAACAGGATTTGAATGTAAAGCTGAGGTTCTCGGAAGATTACAAAGAGGCGGAAAGCCATCTGCATTCGATAGAATTCTTGCTTCTAAACTAGGCAATCATGCGATAGAAACCCTATTAGCTGGCCGTTCATGTCGTGTCTGCGGCGTCATTCATAACGTTGTTGAAGATATCGACATCGACGAAGCGTTAGCGATGCCTCGTGATCGCAAAGAAAACTTAACTAAACTATTAGATATTTTGAGGTAAACAATATGAGACTCCAAAAGAAGACAAAAATTGTCATCACCGTCGGACCAGCAAGCGATACGTATAACAAAATTAAACGTTTAGCTCAAGCTGGCGCTAATGTCGTACGCCTTAATTTTTCACACGGAACGCACGAAGATCACAAGAAAAAAATTGATATCGTACGCGATTTAGAAAAAAATGAGGGCATTTATCTTCCAATCTTATTAGATACGCGCGGTCCTGAAATTAGAACTGGACTTTTCGTAGACGGAGGAGTCGTCTTTAAAAAGGGACAAACTTTCCGCATCAGCATGAAAGAATGTCTCGGAACGAATCAAAAATTTAGCGTTTCTCATCCTGGTATGTATGACGATGTAAAAGTAAAAGATCGCATTCTCATCGATGATGGTAATTTCGAAGCTATCGTCATGCAAAAAGATCAAAAGACGCATGAATTAGTGTGCAAAGCAAGCAACACCCACCTCGTCAAAAATCGAAAATCAATTAATTTGCCTGCTTCTAAATTGTCTTTACCTTACATTTCTAAACAAGATGAAGATGATCTTAAATTTGGCTGCGAGAACGATGTCGATTATATCGCTAGTTCGTTCACTCGCCGTAAACAAGATATTTTAGACATTAAAAAGGTCATAGCAAAATATGGCAAACCAAATATTCCTATCATCGCTAAAATCGAAAATCCAGAAGGTGTATCGAACATTGATGATATCCTAAATGTCGCTGATGGCATCATGGTTGCAAGAGGCGACCTTGGCGTTGAAATTCCTTCAGAAGACGTTCCAATCATTCAACGCGAATTCGTTCGCAAAGCACGTCGCTTAGGCAAACCTGTCATCACCGCTACTCAAATGCTTGATAGCATGCAAACTCATCCACGCCCAACACGTGCTGAAGTTAGTGACGTCTTCACTGCTATTTCTGAAAGTACCGATTGCGTCATGCTTAGTGCTGAGTCGGCTTCTGGTGAATATCCGCTAGAAGCTGTTGAAACACAAGCAAAAATCGCACGAAAGACGGAACAATATCTCGATTATAAAGAATTATGTGACGAGGCTTATTATAGCTCTGAAAGAGGTAATAATGACGCCATCGCGAACTCCATTGCTAATACGGCAATTTTAACGAACGCTAAACTAATCGTCACGTTTACGAATGATGGTACAAGTGCGATGCGACTAGCAAAAGCTCGTCCTATCGCTCCAGTATTAAGTTTATCGGCTGATCGTAAGGTCGTATTACGCCTTGGACTCGTCTGGGGCTTATATAACGAACTCATCACTTCCATTCCTACGTCTATCTTTGATATGACGAACATGGCACGTCAATACGCCTATAATTATGGCTTAAAACGTGGTGATATGATCATCGTCACTGGTAATATCGATCAAACACTAGACAATTCTGATTTCTTAGAAATCATCAAGATTTAATTATGTTAAGAAGGGTTATATCTATCGACTTAGGCGGCACGAATATACGCGCTGCAATAATCAATGAAAAACTCCGTATTGAAAAAGTTATCAAATCATCGACGGAGAAGTTAAATTTTGATATTCTCTTCCATCAAGTGATAAACTTGATCGATTCACTCATGCAATCTAAATATCCAATTGATGCTATTTGCTTTGGCGTCGCCGGTAGAGTGCGCTTAGATGGATACATTAATGAACTGCCTAATTTGCACATGAGTGACATACCTCTTGCAAATATGATTGCTACGAAATACGGATTGCCCGTTTTCGTCATCAACGACGCACACGCTGCTGGTTTAGCAGAAGCTACTGCAGGTGCAGGAAAACATTATCACCGCTCGTATTTCATCACTATTTCCACTGGCTTTGGTGGGGCAATGTTCGTCGATAAGAAATTTGTCGTCACTTCTGATGAAGTCGGCCATACTTTATTCAATTACAAAGGTCACTACTATGAACTAGAACACCTAGTAAGTGGCACTGGCATCAAAAAATTATGTGAATTAAACGGCTTAAAAATCACCTCTAGTAAAGAATTATTCGAAGGAGTAAAAGAAAGCAAAGTTGATTTCATACGTGTCTATGAAGATTGGCTTAAACTTCTATCTGAAGCCTTCCAATTCATCGCTAAGACGTTCGAAGTTGATGTTTTTAACATCACAGGCGGTGTTATGAAATCGCAAGACACATGGTTTAAAACATTTAAAGCTCGCAATAAAAATTTAAAAATTGTGACATGCCACTTCAAAGAAGACGCTGGTCTTATCGGTGGAGCCGTCTACGCATTTAATCATACGCATGTTAAGAAGTAATTTTCCAGGAGACAATTATAAGAAGACAGTCATCGTCTCGACTGTTTCTTTCATTTTTTTAGTGATAGTCGTGACGATAATCATCGTCTGCTATTATTTTTTACTCGCAAATCAATATCGAATTGCTAGTTCTTTATCTTTTGTATATGCCGACCGAGAATGTACTTGGGAAGTTAGCGATGACGCTAATTTAGATTATGGGAGAACGGTCGAAAACGGAGATTATGTCTCTTTGAATGAAGATGATTTAAAAATCACTTTTACGACACCTGAACCAGTTATTAATCGCGAACGACCACACGTCGTCAACATTTACCGCACTTTCGAGAAGATGAGTATGAGTGAAAAAGGCTACGAAGAAGCAAAAACTAATAATTACATACTTCGCGGCTACGATGAAAAATGGGAGTTAATTAAAGAAATCCACATCGATGAGAATCCGCATAGCAATCTCATGCTCTCTATTGATCTTGATTTTTACGCTACTTATTACACTTTCACATTTGATAATCTAGCAAGCTACTTCGATAGCGAAAATAATTTATATTATGACGCAAACATTCTCTTCTATGGCGTCGATATACTTTACTAACAAAGCGTTTGCTTTTTTTAGAAAACATTCTAAAATTAAAGGTGCGTTGAAGAAGACATGATTCTTCGTTAAATTCTTCCAATAAGAGAGCTAACGGTAGCTGAAAAGTTAGCGGAAGAAAAGAAGATATTACCACTTCGGAGCAGATGAAAACCAATTCATCCGTCGGTGACGTTATAACCATTTGAGCGTACATATCATCAATATGTAAATTAAGGTGGTACCGCGCATATCCATGATGCGTCCTTAGCGGACGTTTTTATTTTTTTAAGGAGGAAAATCAAAATGGAACTCGATAATGAAAAACTTAGAGTACTTAGGCATAGCACTGCTCATATACTCGCAGAAGCTGTCTTAAAACTTTACCCAGACGCAAAATTAGGCATTGGTCCTACGATCGAGGAAGGTTTTTATTATGACATTAAATTTAGCCAACCAATCGAAGAAAATGATTTAGCTAAAATTGAAAAAGAAATGCATAAATTATTGTCGACTAACAGGAAAATTGAAAAAGAAATCATTTCTTATGAAGAAGCGAAAAAAATGTTCGCTAATAATCATTATAAGACTGAACTCATCGAACAATATCACGAAGAAGGAAAAGTATTAAGCGTTTATCGTCAGGGTGATTTTTTCGATTTATGTGCTGGTCCACACTTAGAAAACACTAAAGATATCAAATATTTTAAACTTCTTTCCCTTGCCGGTGCCTATTGGCGAGGTGACGTCAAAAATGATCAGTTGACGAGAATTTATGGAACGGCTTTCTTCACTAAAGAAGATTTAGATGAATATCTAAATTTATTAGTCGAAAGAAAGAAAAGAGACCACCGCATCATCGGTAAAGAGATGGGTATATTCATGATGAGTGAATATGGTCCTGGCTTTCCATTCTTTCTCCCGAACGGTATGATTATTAGAAAAGAATTAGAAGATTATTGGATCGATTTACATCGCCATCACGGCTACGATTTCATCATGACTCCGACGATGTTATCGAAAGAATTATGGCTCACTAGTGGTCATTACGCTAATTACCATGATAACATGTTCTTCAGCACCATCGACGAAAAAGAATTTGCCATAAAACCAATGTCTTGTCCAGGTGCGATGCTCGTCTATAAAAATGATTTACATTCATATAAAGAATTACCGATAAGACTTGCTGAATTAGGTCACGTCCACCGCTACGAAGCAAGTGGCGCATTATCTGGTCTTTTCCGTGTACGAGCGTTTACGCAAGATGATGCACATATCTTCTTGAAAGAAGATCAATTACAAGACGAAATTATCACTCTTTTAAAATTGTATGATGAAGTTTATCGTCAATTTGGACTCAGTTATCACGTCGAACTATCGACGAGACCAGAAAATAAATATATCGGCAGTATCGAGATTTGGGATAAGGCAGAAAAAGCATTAGAAGAAGCTATCAAGCATCTCGCTATTCCTTATAAAATTAACCCAGGCGATGGAGCTTTCTATGGTCCCAAGTTAGATTTTAAATTGCGTGATTCCATGAATCGAATTTGGCAATGCGGTACGATTCAACTAGATATGAACCTTCCAGAAAGATTTGACATCACTTACGTCGATGAAAATAACGAAAGGGTAAGACCAATTATGCTCCACCGCGCTATATTTGGTTCCATCGAACGCTTTATCGGCATTCTCATCGAAAATTATGCTGGTCATTTCCCACTTTGGCTCGCACCAGAACAAGTCGCTGTCTTGCCAGTTGCCAAACCACATGAAGATAGAGCGATGGAATTAGTAAAAATGATGAAAGAAGTCGGCTTAAGACCAATATACATGTCACCTGAAGAAAAATTAGGTTACCGTATGAGAAATGCTCAAATTAGAAAAATACCTTATACCATCGTCATCGGCGATGAGGAGTTAGCAAATAATACTGTCACCTACCGCCGTGCACAAAATAAAGAGCAAATAAAAACTTCTGTTACTGAATTCATCCAAATGTTGAAAAGCGAAAGAGACGAGAAGAGATGAAAGATAAAATTTCTTTAGATTTTATTTCTCCTGCCATAAAACTAGATTCTACTTTCCATAATCGGCTAGTCGTACGCGCTATCATATACGATGAAAATGGATTAATTTACATGCATCTAGTCGAAAGAGATGATATTTTCGGTAAATTATCTTATCTAGAAACACCAGGCGGAGGTGTAGAAAAAGATGAATCACTTAGTGAAGCGATAAAACGCGAAGTAAAAGAAGAATTAGGTATAGAAATCGAAATAATAGACTACTTAGGATGCGTATTTGATAGCTATAACCTCATCAAACAAAGAAACGAAGCGCATTTTTTTCTTGCGAAGAAGACGAAAGATACTCATTTCATCGAAAGAGTGAGTCAAGGCGATCAGCTGATTGCTCAAAGTTTACATCTACCATTAAATAAAATAATCGAAGAACACGAGTCATGGAAAGATGACGCTTTGTTAAATGTAGTAAAAAAACGTGAGCTACCATTCTTTTATTATTTGAAAAATAAAAAACTTGCATCTAGCGATGAGTAATGATAATATAGCACTTGCGAAAACGTAGAAAGAAGAAGGCCCTTCTCACCAGATTGACAAAGTCAATTGGTTGACGCTACGATATCAGATTTGATATTTTAACGGGCTCTCTTCGGGTCCGTTTTCTCATTAAGGAGGCTGATTATTACCTTGAACAATCCTTCACAGAACAAGAAACCAAATCGAACAGATGAACTCGTCAACGAAAAAATTCGTTTTAACGAAGTCTTACTCATCGGTCCTAAAGGCGAACAATTAGGTGTCGTCTCACGCCGAGTCGCTCTAGAAAAAGCACAATTCTATGAGCTTGACTTACTATGTGTCGCACCAAACGCTACCCCACCAGTCTGTAAAATCCTAGATTATGGTAAGCATCGTTTCGAAGCACAAAAGAAAGCTAAAGTTGCGAAACGTAATCAAAAGATCATTCAGACCAAAGAAGTTCAACTTACCCCACAAATCGGTGAACACGATTTGATGGTTAAAGTGAAAGCAGCAATTCGATTTTTCGAAGATGGAAGCCGCGTAAAGGTTGGCGTGAGATTTAGAGGTAGACAACTCGCCCATCCAGAAGTTGGTGAAGAGATGATTCAACATTTCATCGAATTAGTTAAGGATTATTCAGTTGTAGAAAAGCCACCAGTCATGGAAGGTAGATGGCTTAGCGCTATCTTAGCTGCCAAAACTAAAAAATAGAAAGAGAAGGAGAAAACATTATGCCGAAGATGAAAAGCAAAAAAGCTTTGACGAAACGTGTCAAAGTCACTGCATCCGGTAAATTGGTCCGCCACAGTGCTTATACCGGTCACAACAGTTCACAAAAGACGACCAAACAAAAGAAGAGACTTAGCAAAGCTAGTCTCGTAGATCATAGCGATTACAAGAGAATTAAGTTTCTCATCCAAAAATAAGAGAGGAGTGAAGTAATATGGCAAGAGTAAAAGGTGGTCCAAAAACTCATTTAAGACGTAAAAAAATATTGAAGATGGCCAAAGGTTACTATGGATCCAAACATCTTCTTTACAAAACGGCGAAAGAACAAGTGATGCATTCACTCCGCTACGCTTATGATCATCGTAGACAACGTAAGAGTGATTTCCGCAAATTATGGATTAGACGTATCAACGCTGCTTGCAGGATGAATGACATTTCTTATAGTGTATTTATGCACGGGCTAAAAGAAGCTAAAGTCGAATTAAATCGTAAGATGCTTTCTGAACTCGCTATCAACCATCCTGAAGATTTTAAATCTTTAGTTGATACAGCAAAAAAAGCTTTAGCTAAATAATTAAAAACAATTATGGTTTCACAAAAAAATTGGGCATTCAAACCCAATTTTTTTATTTGATTTTGATAGTCTCTACTTTCTCGACACATTCGTCCACTAATGCTTGAAAATTGAATTTTGATTCAAATTCTATAACTTTATCTAAATGTGGTTTTGTTTTAGGTTGTCTAGGTGTAAAAATGGTACAGCAATCTTCATATGGTCTAATCGATATATCATATGTTCCTATATCTTTAGCAATCTTAATTACCTCATTTTTATCATAAGTCGCTAGTGGACGGATAATATTTTCATCACACACTTTTGATATGACCATCATCGATTCTAATGTTTGGCTGGCAACTTGACCAATCGATTCACCAGTCGCGATAGCGAGCAGATGTCTTTTACGCGTCATTTGGCAAGCGATACGCATCATCATACGACGCATAATCGTAATCGCATAACTTTCATCGACATGCTTGTAAATTTCTTCTTGCAGTTTGGTAAAAGGAACGATGTGCAATATAACCTTATGTTGAGTAGTGGTAACGATATTTAAAAGATCTTTAACTTTATCGATAACTGCCGCGTTCGTATATGGTGGGCTAGCAAAATGAAGATATTCTAAATAAACTCCTCTTTTTAATAATAAACTGGCAGCAACTGGAGAATCTATACCACCACTTATAAGCATCATTGCTCCACCCATCGATTGTGCAGGATATCCTCCTAAACCAAGAATAGTTTCAACAAATATATAGGCAAAATCCGCTCTAATTTCGATACATAGTAAGTAATCAGGGTGATGCACATCTACTTTATAATGGGTATTTTTTAAAATCTTCGTCGCAACTAATCTATTCATGTCATCACTATGAATAGGAAAGGTTTTATCGATACGGTGCGTCTTAATTTTAAAAGTAGAAAGTTTTTCTTCTTCGTTTAAGATTTTATATGATTCATCTATTATAACGTCTTTATCACACTTAACTTTTTTTGTTAAAGAAAAAGAATAAATGCCGCTAATATTTTTTAATTCTTCGATAAGTTTAAGTTTATCTGTGTCGTCATTTACTCCGATATAAATATGATCATGAGTCTTACTAATCGATAACAACTGATCACTAACATTAGACTTAATGTTATGAAAAAGTTTATCGATAAAATTTTTCTTATTTTTTCCCTTCGTCGATAATTCACCAAATCTGATGATAATCGTATCAAAATTAATCATTTTGCATAATCTCCTTCAATATTTTTTCTAAAGTATTCAAAAAGGTGTCGATTTCATCCATCGTATTGTCGTAGCCTAAAGATATTCTTATGGAATTTTTTGCACGTCTCTCATCAGCGAACATCGCCTTTATAACATAAGATTCTTTTGCTAATTTTGCTGAGCACGCACTCGAAGTTGAAACATAAATTCCAGCATTAGATAAGGCTTCGACGAGGACGCTAGCACGTTTATTTTTTAAAGAAAAATTGACGATGAATGGGGAACCATCACGCGGACTATTCATAATGATATCATCTTCAAGTTTCACAAGACTATCGTAAAGATGATCATGCATAGTTTTAATCACGGCGTATTTGGAATTTAATTTATCAATAGCTAGGCGTATCGTACTGCTTAAAACGATATCTTTTTCAGCGTCCTCAGTCCCACTTCTCATTCCGAATTCTTGTTCCCCGCCAAATATCATGGGCGCTAATGATATTTTAGATTTCATGATTAACGCACCACTACCTTTTAAACCATTAATCTTGTGAGCGCTAAAGGAAAATAAATCAAAGAGATTATAATTTAATTTACGGTGCGCAATGGCCTGAGCGACATCAACATGAAAAAAACATTTAGGATATTTTCGAATAATTTGCACCATTCCTTCAACGTCATTTAAAGAACCAACTTCGTTATTAGTAGCCATAATTGAAACTAAAATAGTTTCATCGTCTATTGCTGCCATCAGCTTCTCTAATGATACGATGCCGTTTTGGTCGGGTTCTAAAATAGATAATCTAAATCCTTCCTCGTCACGTAGATAATAAAATACACGTAAAACAGACGGATGTTCAATAGAAGTCGTAATGAGATGTTTACCTCTATTTTTATATCGTCTTGCTACTCCTAATATAGCAAGATTATTAGCTTCTGTGGCCCCGCTTGTGAAAACTACTTTGTAGTCGTTTTTTGACAAATTTAAATTTTTAAGAATTGCATCTCGAGAAGCATCTATTTTACGTTTAACCTCATATCCACCGCGATGTGGACTTGAAGGATTATAAAAATGTTCATTTAAAAGAGCTTGATATTCTTTTTCTATCGTTTCATCGATAAGCGTCGTGGCCGCGTTATCAAAATTAATGATTTTCATTTTTACTTCTTTTCACTCGTTTCTACCTTAGAAAGGACAGAACGAGTGTCATAATAAACTTTTTCGAAATCTCCTGCGAAAAATTTTTGTTCGAAAGTTTGCATTTGTTGATTTAGATTGTTGAAATGTTGTCGAGATCTATTTGCATAGACAATAGAAACTTCTGCAAGAGTGGCTAGATTATACATTCTATCGATAGAAGTAATGATTTCGGTCGATTTTTTATTTAATTCTTCGAGATTAGCAACAATTTTTTGTACATCAATTGGAAGAATTTTTAAAGTTTCATCAATCGATTTTATTAAACCATATGCTTCTTCGAAGGTTTCTTCGTAAACATCCACAGACGGAACGGCGATATCGCGTACTTTTTTAGCAGCCAGTTTTAAATTGATATATATACTATGAATAGTTTCAAATGCTTCTTCAGTATGCGTTTTTAAAGAGTGTAGATAATGAGTGAACGTTTCCATGGAATCAAAGGCTTCGTCTGCTTTTGCCTGCAAGTCGTTCATATGATCTACAAGAATTGTGTAAGGTTGCCTAGTCGATGAATGAACAAAATTATCCAATGTTCTTTTCGCTTGACCCACACCATCGATTTGCTGTCTAATTTCATCCAATCTATTCTCATATTCTGTATTTATCACATAAAATTTACGCACTTCAGGAAGGGAATGACATAGTTTGACAAATCTTTTTTCTAAATTATTTACGATTTCGTAAAGTTCTTCGTAACGACTATCAAATGAGTCTTTCGCTTCTTTTTCCTTTTCAAATTCATCGACATAAGTATCAATTTTGTTATCGATGTTATTTAATCTTTCTTGTAACCCTTTAACATTTAATAATTTTAATTGTTTTAAAATTTCACTGAGTTCTTTTTTAAGATCGTTGATGCCGGAGGTAACGAGGAGGTGATTTAAAGGTACATCAATAGCTTCTAATTTTTCTTTCATCTCCTCTACTTTTTGTATTTTCTGCGGCAATAAAGTTGTAACGAGGGCGACGAGTACAGGTGATACGGTTAAAGCTTCTTTAAGGGCTTTTAAAGTTGTTTCAATTTCTAAGAGAATAGCGTTTGCTTCATCGTATTGGGCAGCATCGATAGACAATTCGATATCATTAAATTTCTTGTCAATGACATTAAAAATATGTTCGTAAGATGGATTGAGAGGTCCTAAATCGACCTGTTTAGAAAAATAGTCTTGTTTAACAGATCGCAAATTTTCTTTTACAGAAAGGGATTTTTGATGAATATCTTCTTCTGGTCTCAAAACTTGATCCAAATCACGATTGAAATTGAGCATATTTTTTTCATAAATTTGAATCATTTCACGACCATTGGGTAAATTATTCTTGCACTCTTTGTATTGTTTTTTGCCAAGAGCGTCGTCTAAAACTTTTAAAGCATGTGACGCTTTAACATCATCCTTATCTTTTAAACTATTAAAGGATTGAGCAAAACGTGCATAAATATCAGAATATAATAAATTTGAACGAGAAATTAATTCTAATCTTCTCACTCCTTGTGAACATTTTCCAATTAGTAAGGCGTGAAAATAATCATATTTACGATGTAAGTCACGCACATTAGAAACTACTCTTTTACGCGAACCGAAAAAGAGCACTAAAAATATTATGAGCGCTAAAGCGATTAGACCGCCGATTACTATTAACGATATTTCTAAAGGATCTATTAAAAACATATAATAATTATAGCAACAAATTTCAATTTTTGAATATTTATATTCACCCTAAACTAAATTTTTGTCTTATACATAGTATAATTTTTTCATTGACGAAGAAACTCTCGTGTGCAATAATATCAATCGCATGTCATGTAGCAGGTAAATACTACTTGTCTGACGTCTTGACCAAAAGGAACTAAGTAGCCAAAGCTCAGAGGCGAAAAGGTTATATCAAGACACCCGGAGTTAGGAATTTATCCCTTCAAATCATGCAAAGAAGGAAGGAGGAAAAAGACATGAGAAATACTAAACCCGTGTGGAAGACATCTCGCCGTCTAGGATTCTCTATCTTAGAGACAGGCGAAGAGCTCAAAAAACGCTCATATGGTCCAGGGCAACATGGTAACGATCGTAAGAAAAAACCATCTGAATATGGAAAACAATTGATCGAAAAACAAAAATTACGCCACATGTATGGTGTGAACGAAAAACAATTCCGTCGTCTCTTCAGATTAGCACAAAAATCTAAAGGCGTTACTGGCTTAGCGTTCATGCACATTCTCGAATCACGTCTCGACAATGTCTGTTATCGTCTCGGCTTCGCTCGTACACGTCGCGGTGCCCGTCAATTAGTCAACCACAACCACGTCTTAGTAAATGGTAAGAGAGCAAATATCCCAAGTATGCTTCTTAAAGTTAATGACGTCGTCTCCATCAAACCTGGTCACGAATTAAAAGTTGTTAAAGAAGCACTCGAAGTTAACAAAAATCCAGTTGCTTGGGTCGAAGTTGATGCTGATAAACTTCAAGGTAAATTAATTCGTATGCCAGAGCGTAACGAATTGCCAAGAGATATCAGCGAAGCACAAATCGTCGAATACTACAACCGTTTACTCTAATCGGAATTAAAAAAAGAAAAAAGAGGGGCTGTTAAGAAACCTATAAGGTGACTTAGCCCCTTTTAATTTGCAAAAAGAAGCGAAATCGCAAGAAATCGCC
>CALVPP010000029.1 GCA_944351395.1 uncultured Bacilli bacterium | reverse complement strand
CTCAACTCTTTCACCTTTCTTCTTATTTGTGATGA
Organism: uncultured Bacilli bacterium; assembly: GCA_944351395.1. Lineage (GTDB taxonomy): Bacteria > Bacillota_I > Bacilli_A > RFN20 > CAG-826 > CALVUG01. Next base: position 14,937 of record CALVPP010000029.1, on the reverse strand, counting down.
ATGACTTTTTGATATTCTTAAGTTCGATGTGCATAGATTAAATATAACATGAAATTAAATTCTACAAACAATAAAATTAGGAAGATAAAAAACTATCATAGTCATGATTAGCGTCCCTTAAAAGGCATTACATTTTTATTAATTAAAAATTGTCTAATTACCAGTTATTAAGAATTTTAAAACATTTGGGTAGAGATAGAACCCAAGTTTAATGGTAAAATAAAGTAAGAGTTGGATTAATAAGTTTACTTATATTGTGTTCAGTTATGTGTACTTCTAAGAAATGGCTGGGGCGACTGGGATCGAACCAGTGAGTGGCGAATTCAGAGTCCGCTGCCTTACCGCTTGGCTACGCCCCAAGCAATTTTTGATTATAGAAAGTAAGTTATTTTATTTCAATGATTTTTTACCTTGTTCAGTGTTGACTAGATAGTAATAGTCAAGTAGTTCTTCTGAATAATTTTCTACTCTTCCATAAGGGAGAATAAGCATGCGATTAATACCAATCTGTGATACGAAAGTTGGATTATGACTCACTAAAATAATGGTACCTTCAAAAAGAGCAAAATTGAGACCGATGACGAGTTGTGTCTCTGGATCTAAGTGGTTAGTGGGTTCATCTAATATGAGTAAATTAGCACGCTTTAAAAGTAATTTGCAAAGGGAAACACGGGCTTTTTCACCAGGGGATAGAACTTTTACTCTTTTATTAATGTCGTCTTCAAAGAATAAGAAATTAGCTAAGAGAGAGCGAAGTTGCCATTCGCTATATTCATCATTTTTTACATTTTCTAAAATTGTTTTATCTTCTTCTAAATTTTCTAATTCTTGAGCGTAATAAGCGATTTCTGTTTTTGGGTTAATTCTAATTTTTCCATCTTGTGGGGAAAGTTTACCTATGATGAGTTTTAACAAGGTGGATTTACCGACGCCATTTTCTCCGACGATGAGAAATCTTTCTTTATCACCGATGCGGAAAGAAAGGTCGCTGTAAAGAGGATGAGTTTCATCATAACCAAAGCGTAAATTTTCGACTGTTAAAGGGACGTGTCCTCCTTCGTGACGAGGAGAAAAAGCTAATTTAACTTTCTTATAAGCTTGCTCTTTTTGAATCATCACTTTTTTTAACTTTGATAGTTTGACCTCGCGGTCTTGTTTCATCTTCTTAATAGCGTGATTCGTCTGACTTGCTTGCTTCGCTTTTAGAATGAAAGCTTCTAAGTTTTTCATCTCTTTTTCTTGCCTTTGTCTTGCTAATTCTTTAAGTCTTTTTTCCTCCTCGTATTGCTTGAGGAAGTGATTATAATCGCCTTTATATACTTTTGCGTGATGATTAGCCTTATCAATATATAAAATATGATCCACGATAGAGTTCAAAAAATCGATGTCATGAGAGATGATGAGCACTTCACCATGATAATTTTTCAAAAATGATGTAACGAAAGATTTCGTCTCAACATCTAAATGATTTGTTGGTTCATCTAAAAGTAAAATATCAGGATTAGAGTAAAGAAGTCTAGCGAACGCTACCTTAGACTTTTCGCCACCAGATAATGACCTTAATGGACGATATAGCAAATCTAAATCGATGTTCATATTAATGATTAGTTCAAGCAAGATGTTTTCGGCATTATACACATCATACATCTCGAGTTCATCTTGTAGTCTACCCATTCTTTTAAGTAATGGTGAGTTATTATCTTCTCCATTCGATAATCTTGCATATATTTCTTCTAATTCTTTTTGTATTTTTTTAATAGGCCTACCATCATAGATGAAATCGTAAACTGTTTCATCGCTACTTTCTATTTGGACGATTTGAGGAAGATATCCGATTCTTTTTTTCGAGCCAAAATTAAGTTCTCCTTTGTCGAGTTCTACTTCGCCGAGAATGAGGCGAAATAAAGTCGTCTTCCCGGCACCATTAACACCTACGACACCGCATTTAGTATCGTTTGGAAGTTGAAAACTAACATCATCAAAGATGATTGTATTAGCGAACGAAAGAAAAATATTATTAGCCTTCATAAGACATCATTTTATCAAAGAAACATTGTCATGTATAAAGGTAAAGTTAATATGTCGTTTATTTTACCAACGCCGCCTTGAATTAATTTGATACTTTCTAATCGAAGATTTTCTTCGAAAATAGTGATACCTCTGTAAAAGGTATCACTTAAGATTCCTAACATGTCTTTGTGTTATCACTTTAATACAAAACAATACTCTTGCTAAAAGATATCTTTAAAAGTTTTGGTTTTAAATTAATTTAAAAACTTAGAAATTTTATATAAAAGAGTTTCGTCAGTTATTTTCTTATCGTCTATTTTAATATTTAATTTATGCCTTTCTAACAAAAATATTTTTGATTGATTTTCAACAAAATCATAAAAGTTTTTTTGAAAAGAAGGATATTCATCATTGCTTCCAAATATGAGAATAATTTTCGTTTTTGATTTTATGTTCTTATAATTTTCTTCTTTTTTATTAAAATAAGCCTGACTTCTTTCTGAAAACTTATAAAACAAAGAAGGAGCATTAGAACAATACATAGGGATGATAAGAATTACTTCTTTAGATTTATTAAGCATTTCAAAAAATATAAAGTTATCATCATTTTCATAAGGACACTTATTATAAAAACATTCATATTGACATAACGAGCAACTATGTATGTTTAAATTTCGATAAAAATATACTTCGTCTTTTTCTAGTTTAAAATTATTAGCAATAAAATCACATATTCCGTCTTTTCGCCCGCTAAAAGAAATAAATATTTTGTTAATATTTTCTTTAAGTTCTATTTTGTTGTTATGATCGCCAAAAAGATCTTCAGTTGTTAACATATATTTTTTGATGAGAACAAGAATTTTTTGATATGACATATCTTCAATGTCGGATTCGATTTTATTAATTGTAGATTTGTGTGCATAACCTAAAGAATCAGCGAACTGCTGCTGAGTTAAGCCTCTATCCTTTCTTATTTTTTTATTCTTTTGCCAAAATCATTCATCTTTAATGATATCCTTAATATTGAATTGATTGCATTTTATCACGCTTGATGTTTTATGGCCTATCGAATTTAATGAAGTTCCCATAAGATATATTTCATTATCGATAATTAAAAATCGGTCGTGATACGTTTTATCTTCCTTAATAACGATAGGTCCATATTCTTTTTCAAATCTGTTTATAATTTCCTTAGATATTCTGTTGGCTTTGTGACAAATTACTACTTTTTTAATACCTTTTTTTGATCCAATTAAAAAGTCAAAAAGAGAGTCGTCAGCATAACCATCAATGATTATTACTGATTTTATCGCTTTTTTAATCAACTCATTAATAAAAGAAAAGCCATCAAAAGAATCACCTTCATAAATTATGATAGAATCTAAAACATTCCTATTTACTATCTCTTTTATATCTTCGACATCCTTTTTTAAGTGATTGACATCGTTAATAAGTTGAATATAGTTTTCATTTGTGACTAAAGCTCTATCAGATGATAATGAATAACCTTTAATTAAATAGTCTCTTAAAACTGCTGTTGCCCATCTTCTAAACAAAATCCCTCTTTTCGATTTGACACGGTAGCCAACAGCAAGTATCACATCAAGATTATATAATTTTGCAGGTCTATGATTACTTGTGTCGGAATTTCCGACGGAAGTCATTTCAGATAGTTCTCCTTCGGAAAAAATATTATTAATATGTTCAGTAATTGTAGAACGAGATTTTTCAAAAAGTTTGGCGATCTGATCTTGAGTTAACCAAATTGTATTTTGTAGAGGTGAGACATTAACATCTAACTCAAAATCACCATCTACAAACTTAATTATTTCGTACTTTTCCATAGAAATAATTTAAGATAAATTAATAAGTAAAAGTAGTTTTTTAAGAAACTTTTTTCATTAAACGTGAAAACTATTGAAATTAGTATAATTTAATACTTTAAGCACCTTTCAAAGTTTTAAGAGCTTCAAAAGGCATTTATTGTACTAAAATCATGATTTCTGTAGGCTATTATTTTTCTAGTAAGGGTGTAGCTTTTCTAATAGAAAATAAATTTTAAGAATTTATCAGGCTGAATCAAAAATTATAACTAGTAAAAAAATTTATAAAAAAAGCCCGATTTCTCGGACAAATATCTACAATTTTGACACCCTTATTTTGTATCAAAATGTTAGTTATAAGATGCCTATATACTACGCTTTTGATACATTGCTCGCCGTGAAAACGAAAACATCTTTTATCATGGATACACCCTTTAAAGTTCACTAATTAATGCTGGGGACAAATAAATTGGCTTTATTTCAATCATTTTGTCATTGGAAATATCTTTTTGAGAAAACAAAATTCTTTTGGAGATTATATGAGAGTATCTCTCAATAAATAAATCTAGTGATTTATGATTCTTAATATTTCCTGATTTTACCTCAATAGGAATGATTTTATTTTTGCTACTTATTAAAAAGTCAATTTCGTAAGGACGTTTGCCTTTTTTTTCATACCAATAATGATAAAATAAATCCCTTCCGTTAGATTTTATAATTTGCGCTAAGGCGTTTTCATATAAATACCCAAAATTAGCTTCTAATTTATCGCTTAACAATTTGTTTTACTATAATCGCTAGTTCCCTAACATAAATTTAGTGAGTTTACATTTTTTTCTATTCAAACAAGTTAGTAAACCTTATTTAAATTTATAAATGGCAGATTTTGAAAGAATATAGACTCTTTCAAGCTTATCCAATATCTTTGGGATGGCCTGCTTATTCAAAAGTCCTATTATATCTCTTGTAGTGTAGAAAGTGGTGTCGTTGAGCTCATTGAGAGTCTTATGAAAAGCATTACTACAATCTTTTTTAAAACCTTGCTGGCTATCAACAACTGCTCCGAAATAATCATTACTACTAGCTGCCTGCGAACCGGCATGAAGCGTATCGACGGCTTCTCTATATCCTTTGTACCTGCTATACATTTCCGTGTTCTTGTTGGCTACCTGGAAGCCTTCTTCGTGCTCAGACCAATAGTTTCTCTCTAATGAATGTTTATTGTAACTTTGTATGTAGTTCTCTCTATCGGACTTAGAAATGCTTATGGTAAAGGTAACCTTTGAGAAAAAATAGTTACCTTGATCATCTTGAGAAAAACCAGAATAAGTTTCATCAATCGTAACGGGAATTCCAAGTTCATTTTTGAAATTATCCGCAAGTCTATTTTTGAAAACCCATAGGGGTTCCTCTTTCCCTTTCTTTTGAACACCATACTTCTGGCGTCCATTACGCTGGAGCTCGCCATAAATAAACAATAATCGTGCATATTTGCTTTCGAAATTTACTTTGCCACCTTCATTTTGCTTTACTTTAATGCATATTTCGTAGGCCTTATCATGATTCAGCTCGACCCCTAAACCATAGTAATAAGATGTTGCTAGCCAGTTTTTGTCATTTAATTTCGTAGCAATGAAAAAAGCGTTGCCATAGTCCCCCTTACGAATAAACTCTTCCTGCCTTTCTTTCAATTCTCTAAAATCAAGATACGTTATTCTGTCAAGGCAAGAAAGATAAGAAATAATTTCTCTTCTAGCGACCATATCCGTAGTTATAGCGGGAGGAAGATTCCACTCCGCAGGTGGAATTTCTTTTGGAGCGCTAGGTGTTATTTTCTTACTAACAGAGGAAGCGTTACCGGAGAGAGTGTTTTTAGAAACGCAATAACTCTCCTTTTGTTCTTTTTCCTTCTCTTTTCTTTCTTGTTCAAGTCTCGCTCCTTCTTTGGCTGCCTTCTTTTCTTGAATTTCTTGAAGACGCCTCTCTTCTTTTGCTTTCTCTTCTTGCAAATAATGGTCAATCATTTGATCAAGATCTTTTTTGAGTTCTCTTTGATTTTTCTCAATACTCTTTCGTAATCTTTCCTGATTCTCCCTATCTCTCATTTCATCAAGAGCTTGTTTCACTTCCGGCCTATCTCTTCTCGTGTCAAGTAGCTCAATCAGATCACGAAAAGAAGAACTCGGAAAATTTTTCTCAACAAGATGGAAGGCTTCTTGAAAAGAACACGGCATAGGAAGCTCTTCCTCGATAGCAGAGGGAAGATACGCCGCTCCAGCCATAGAAGGCGAAAGAGCCAAAACAAAGGTTAAGTGACAAAAACTTGTCTCCTTCTTGTTGGCAATTTCATCAGCAAGAGTTATGGCGTCTTCACTCATATCAAGTTCAGAAAATTTTCTTGCATATTCCTTCATGTAGTTTGCAGCAAGTTCTTGTTCTTTCTGAGAGGCTTTTTCTGTGAAGTTTCTCTTGAGGAAAAAGATATATTTCTGGAATGTCTCGAGAAGCTGGTCATCTGTAATTTCTTTTGGATTGAACTTACTTTGTTCCTCAATCAAATTTCTTGCAGGAGCGTTGATAAAACAGTCATAAAGTTCTTCCGCGCGACCTATATGGGAGATGGTAAGAACAATCTCACTTGCTTCCTTTTCACTTTCTAAACTCCCCATGGCTTCAATGATATGGGAAAACTTTTTCATGTAATCTTTGGCAAGATTCCAATCCTTACTACAAATTTCAACTCTCAAAATGAAATCATTTCGAATAAACTCTACAAATTCACGGAATTTATTGATGATTGTATCTTCCGCAAGATCATCTGGACAATATGTTTTAAGTTTTTCATACTCTGGAACCTCTAAAATTTCATTAAACTCACGAAACATAGTCGTTCTGGCCAAACGATTCTCGTTATGATTTTGTAAGAAATTTTTGAATTCTTCCTTTGCTTTCTCATACATGAAATAACTATTTTCCTTAAGAAAGAGATAAGCATCGATTTTATTTTCAACTTGGAAATCTGCTCTATCGAACATACGGGGGAGAATGATTTCTCGTAACATGACTCCTGCTTTCTTATAGAAAGATTTCGCATCTGTAGTGTTCATGAGCAAATCCGTAAAGTCGACACGCGACTCGACAATAAGCTTTGCTAATTTATGGTTCATCTTCTCGAGTTCAGGATTATTCACCAAATTATTCACGAAACTTTCCAGTTTTTCTAACTTCATCTTTGGACTAGACATTGATAATTGCTCACGCATTCTTGCGGACTCTTTCGCAAGCGAAGCTTCTTTAGAACTAGCAAAAAGAGAATCAATAAGACTTTTATCTAGAAAAATTTCCTTCCCTTTTCCTTCTAAATAAATTTGTTTAGCATCTTTTGCATTGAGGGCATGCGCCATCAAGATAAAGTCGCCTTCTTTTCGCTCTTTATATTGAGAAAGAAGAGAATCCATAAAGGAGATATTGCTAAAAGGAAGAACATATGAATATGGCTTAATCTTTGTAAAAGTGCAGGTAGAGCCCATATAAGTGCAAAGCATGGCAAATGGTATAGTAACTCTTATAACTCCTTCAGTGCTAGGATAACCAGAGTCTTTTACGCAACCGCCTGGATGAAAATGACTAAAATGAATTCCTGCAAGAGCTAACTGCTTAGGAATCATCGTCATCACCTTCTTAAAATAGAAGAAAGCATTTTTAGGAACAAAAAACGGCAATATATCTTTCTCAGGAATCTTCCTATCATAGTTTCTAAAAGTATCTGTTTTTGCAAAACTTGAATCACAAATATAGTAATTATTATCTGATTCAGGAACTATGGCGTATTGCCACTTTTTCTTTGTGATAAGTATCTGTTTTTTCGTGTCTTGATCAACATATATGGTCTTAAAATCTTTACCCTGGAAAGCGACATATTTTTTCAAAAACTTTGTTCTTTCCACTTTGTTCTTTTTGTCCTCTAATCTAGAGACTTTTGTAATAGAATCAAAGGAATCCGAATATACAACAGTTCTGGCGTTTACTACGATGTTTTTAAGAGATAAGCATCCAATAAACGCCTCTCTAGCAATGACACCTACCCCTTTTTGAAAACAAACTTCTTCAAGAAGAGGACAAAGTAAAAAGGCATTAGAGCAAATAAGTGACACCTGTTCCTCAAAGACAATTTTTTTCAAATAAGGAAGGCACGAAAAGAAGAAAGGTTCTACGTAGTCTAAAGAGTTATTTCCTCTTATCACAAGGCTCTCTGTTGCACAAAGTGAATCCTTGTAATGGAACTGCTTCATGCTCTCTTTGCTTAAACTCTTGCATCCATACGAATGTAGAACAATTTCTTTTTCCATTTCCTATCACCTTTCCCTAAAAAGAACTCATTGATCCCTCTCAATAAAGCCAATAGTATTCAATAATTCTGTTTTATTTTATCATTGCTTCATGATGCAATTTATACCTATTAAGTGTAGCGAAGTTAAAATTCTTTGTTCTATTGTATTTGTTCTTTTAAGCGTCCATAACTCTACATTTCATTTTAGTTTTGATCTTTGCAAACACCGATTAATCAATAAGTATTACGGTTTGAATAACGCAATTATTTTTCTAATAAAGTAAGACTTTTTATCAAATAGTAAGATGCAAAAATGCCGATTTATCAGACAAATATCTACAATTTTGACACCCTTATTTTGTATCAAATTGTTATTACTAAGATGGTGCCCTGGGTCGGAATCGAACCGACACGGTATCACTACCCCAGGATTTTAAGTCCTGTGCGTCTACCAGTTTCGCCACCAGGGCAAGGTCACGTTGGTCTCCCGTACAAGATTCGAACTTGTGACCCCTTGATTAAAAGTCAAGTGCTCTACCGACTGAGCTAACGGGAGATGTACACTGGCTGGGGTGGCTGGGATCGAACCAGCGAAGTGACAGAGTCAAAGTCTGTTGCCTTACCTCTTGGCTACACCCCAACAGGATGATGGTGGAGGAAGGTGGATTTGAACCACCGAACCCGAAGGAACTGATTTACAGTCAGCCGCGTTTGGCCACTTCGCTATTCCTCCATCTCGTGGTGGATGCTGAGAGGATTGAACTCCCGACCCTCGCCGTGTAAAAGCGATGCTCTCCCAGCTGAGCTAAGCATCCTTTTTAGCCCAGTGCACGTGCTTGATAATAATAGCACTTACAAGGGCTAACGTCAAACTCTAATTTTTTGAAAAAATACGCTTATTTTTTACCTAGTAGTTTGAACATGTTCTTCTTATATACTTCAACACCAGGTTGATTGAATGGGTTGATGTTCAATAAGTAACAAGACATGGCACAGGCACGCATGAAGAAGTAGAGCAATTCTCCTAGTGAGCGTTCATCCATCTTCTCTAATTTGATGACATTACAAGGAACATTACCAACTTCAGCGTGTGCAGATAAGGTGCCAAGGAAAGCTTTTTCGTTGACGAAAGATAAATTTTTATGAGCGAGATAATTTAGTTGATCTTCGTCTAATTTATCTTCTTCGATAGTGACGTCGTGTAATGGATTATCGACATAAATGATCGTTTCAAATAATAGCGGTGTTCCTTCTTGAATAAATTGTCCTAAACTATGTAAATCGGTGCTAAAACAGCATGAAGCAGGGAAGATGCCTTTATGTTCTTTGCCTTCCGATTCACCGAATAGTTGTTTTAACCATTCACCGACCATTTGGAATTGTGGCTCATAAGTGACGAATAGTTCTACATCTTTTCCTAACTTTTCTTTCATAGCGAAGCGAGTTAAAGCGTATTGATAACAAGCATTTTCTTTTAAATTAGGATTTGAATATTTTTCCATTCCATCTTTCATACCTTGAATGAAGGCATCGATGTCGATGTTAGCACAGGCAAGAGGGAATAAACCGACAGGTGTAAAAACACTATAGCGGCCACCGATATCACTAGGGAGAGTGTAGACAGGATAGCCTTCTTTTTCTAAAGGTCTTAACAAACCTTTTTCTTTATCAGTTGTGATGTAGATAGCTTTTTTAGCGTTTTCTAGTCCAATCTTTTCTATAAGCAATTTTTTTACTAATCTAAAAGCAATAGAAGTTTCAGTCGTCGTGCCGCTTTTTGAGATGACATTAATAGCAAAACGACGATTTTCTAGTTTCTTTAATACTTGATATGTATACGTGGGTGAAAAAGTTTGTCCGAGAAAAATAATTTCAAAATTATCTTCTGGATATAATCCTTTTAAAGCTTCATAAACTGCGCGAGCACCAAGATAAGATCCACCAATACCGCAGACGACGAGAGTGTCGAAATGCTCTCTTACATATTTGGCGTCTTCTTTGATACGTTTAACTTCGTGCATATCGATATGAAGTGGGTAATCAGCCCAACCTAAATAATCGTTACCCGCACCAGTTTTAAGTCTTATCATCTCATCGATTTGTTTAACATTATCTCCGAGATGAAGTTCATCTAGTTTAATTTGGCTATGAGTTAAATCAATTTTCATCATGTGGTTTCTTCTCCTCTAGGGCATCATCTACCCATTCATCAAGTTTATCTTGAAGTTTGGAAAAGTCCACATTTTTTATCTCACGAGTCTCTTTTTTTGTGATTTCGTTTGCTCGTTTGATAATTTTTTCTTCAAACGGGACTTGTTTCAAAGAAACGCGCAAAAATTTTTGTTCTTCGTCGATGGAAAGAATTTTGACTTTCAATTCATCGCCGATATGTGAGAAGTGGTGAATATCTCTTACGAATTTATCACTAAGTTCGGAGATGTGTAATAATCCACGATAATCGTCTGGAAAAGTCATAAATACACCATAACGGACGATTTTCGTTACAGTTCCGATAATATTGTCCCCAACTTCCATACATTTTACCTCCCTAATAAATGTTTGCATGTTTCAAGATCTTTTGGGTTCGTGATCTTGATGTTAGGATGTTCGCTACACACGAAAGACACCTTGATGTTTGAATCGACGAGGATGGATGCATCATCGCTATAATTTTTATGCTTGGCTTTGCTTAATGATTCCATAAAAATTTTAAAAGTGAAAATCTGTGGGGTTTCAATTTCGATGAGTTTATCTCTATCGACGTAACAATTGATATGATCGTTTTCGATAATCGCATAACTCGAAGTGACTTTTTTACATAATGAAGTCGCACCTGTTTCTTTCGCCCTCAATATAGTTTTAGTTAGGTCATCAGGGTGTAGTAATATTCTATCTGCATCATGAATAATGATTAAATCATTATCATTAGCGAAATCTTTTAAAAATTCAACAGCATGCTTGCTTGATTGATGGCGAGTTTTGCCTCCACCTATAATGGCTAAAACTTTACTATAGTGTTTTTCATTTATGTAAGAACGATAAATATCTTCTAATTCTTCGTTTATGACGAGAACGATATAATCGATTAAAGGGTGTTTTTCAAAAGTATCTAGACAATAGGAAAATAAGGGTTGACCTTCTAATTCCACTAGTGGTTTTTCGACATTGGCACGAAGTCTTTCGCCCTTACCGGCTGCTAGAAGAATAGCGATGTTCATAAATTATTTTACTTTCGGAGATAATTTAGCTTCACGTCGACTCATGTCGTTAGCGATGGCAATGCTGTCGATAGCGAGCTTGATGACGCGATCAATTTGCGAACCATTGCGATAATCGGCTTGACAAATATAATTTACTCTTCCGTCATTGAACAATTTTTGGACGAGGTCTTTTTTACCTCTTGGATAAACAGCGATAGAGCGGCCACCATTTTCTTTGACTAGCACCATGCAAGGAATATCCGTCATCCCGTCACCTAAATAGATGATGTTGCGATAAGGAATACGTCTCTCTTGCGATTTTTCATTTACTTTATCATCCTCAAAGGCGTTCAATACACCTTTTGAAACTCGGAAAATATATTGAGTTTTTTGGGTGTAGTTAATGGCCATCTTTGGCCAAATAGGTTCTTTAGTTTTTTCATCGTAGAGGAATTCGCATCCATATATCGCTTTGAATTCCTTAGCGATGACACTACCATCGATAATTTCTTTCGTACCACTTGAGACGAGATAGTGTTCAATTTTAACGCCTTTAGATTTGCCATATTCATTGATTCTCTTAAACCAAGTGGTCACACCATCGAAATATTCAATATCTTTGCCGAGATTATTTAGATAATCTTTGGTCAATTGAATACCTTTATCTTTGGCTTCTTTAATCATCATGTACATGTAAGATAGAATTCTTTCGACATTTTCTTTACGTGAAAATTCGCCAGTTTTACCCCAAAACTCTTGTGGGGTCATTCCTAAACTAGGAATAAATTTAAAATTTTGCATGTCTTCACGACATAATGTCTTATCAAAGTCGTAAAGGATAGCTACGATAGGTTTTTTACGCATGTTGAGCCCTCTTTTAAATATTCTAACATAAAAATTTATTCATTTAACAAATAATTAAAATGTTGAAAGGGAATAGTGTAGTTGTGCTAAAATAGGAGCCATGTTGATGAGTGTGAAATTGTTGACATTAGCAGATTTCCCCTGGTGGGGCATACTTCTCGTCGTATTAGGGGTATTGTTTGGTCTATATATCGTTTTTACCCTTCTCGTCATATTTTTTCTAATAGGCTTTAAATCTCGATTAAAAAAAACTAGCAGTGCAATATATTTGCTCATCAATCAAAGATATGAACTAGTAAACAAGATTGAAAAATATTTTCTCGATTTAAAAATAAAGTTCCCTCCTTATGTCGAGGAGGCTAATGAAAAATTAAATCTTTTGATGAATGTCGTAAATGTCGACGAAACAAAAAGAAAAGAAACTTTTTTAGCGTTAAGTGAAGTAAAAACATCTTTGCTTTTTTTCATAGAACAAGAAGATAAATATTTCGACGATACGAATTATTTAACATTTAAAGACGCTTACCAAAAGACAGAAGATGAATATCGAAGACTTGTTGCAATCTTCAATTCTGATGCACAAGGATATAATTATTGGGTTCGTTGTTTTTATTGTCGATATATCATAAAATGGCTCGGATTTAAAAAGATAGAAAAAATAATTTAAGAAAGGAACGGCATTATGGAAAAAACTTTTGAACAATTCCCTTTGAGGAGACCAAACATTAACAAAATTCAATCTGAGATTGAGAATTTTAAAGAACGTATCTTAAACGCGAATGACGCTAATGAAGCAAAAAAGGTGCTTAAGGCGTTTTTTAAATATAGCGATAAATTAGATACTTTGTTCACAACCATTCACGTCAATTTCACTTTAAAAACTAACGATCCTAAAATCGTCAAGTTGATGGAAATTGCTAACGAAGTATCTCCGCTTGTTGGCAATTATCAAAATGAGTTTTATAAAGCTGTTTTAGCTTCTAAATTTTTGCCTGAACTTAAAGACAAATTTGGACAATATTTTTTCGACATGATCGAGACAAGTTTAAAAATTTATGATCCGATTATTATCGAAGATTTGGTCGAAGAAAATAAATTAGACATGAAGCGTAGTCAAATCATCGGTGGTGCAAAAATTGACTTCAGAGGAGAAACTTACAATCTCGCTGGTATTGCTAAATTTATGCAAGATTTAGATCGCGATACTAGAAAAGAGGCAAGTGATCTTTATTATAGTTTTTATTCTGAACATGAATCCGAATTAGCGGAGATTTACGATAAATTAGTTAAAATACGAGATAAAATGGCGAAGAAATTAGGTTTTAAAAATTTCATTGAATTAGGCTATTTGAGATTAGGAAGATTAGACTATGACGCGAATGATGTCAAAGCTTATCGCGAACAGATTAAGAGTGAAGTTGTTCCTTATGCGAGTACATTATTCAAAAGACAACTCAAGCGTATCGAAATTAAAAAACCTAGTTATTATGACTATTCGCTCACTTTTAAGGATGGTAATCCTACACCAAAGGGTAGTGAAGAAGAACTCGTGAGTAAGGCGCTTAAAATGTATGAAGATATGTCAGAAGAAACTGGTAATTTCTTCCGTTTCATGTTAGAACATCATCTCATGGATTTAAAAGCCAGGCCAGGTAAAGATATGGGTGGTTATATGACTTATTTTCCACTTTATAAAGCCCCATTCGTCTTTGCAAATTTCAACGGCACGAGTCAAGATGTTGCAACTTTGACACATGAAATGGGTCACGCCTTCCAAGCTTATGAATCACGAAATATATCTATTCCGGCTTATCGCAATCCAACTTTAGAAGCTTGTGAAATTCATTCTATGAGCATGGAATTTATCTCTTGGCCGTGGATGGATGCTTTTTTCGGTGATGAGGTTGATAAATATCGTTTTGAACATCTTGCTGATGCTGTCTTGTTTTTACCTTATGGTGCAGCAGTCGATGCTTTCCAACACGCAGTTTATGAAAGACCAGAGATGAATCATGATGAAAGATGCAAAGTTTGGCGCGATATCGAACGTGAATATTTGCCTTTCAAAGATTACAGTGAACAACCTTTCTTGTCTAAAGGAACTTATTGGATGAGACAATCGCACATCTATTCTTCGCCTTTCTATTATATTGATTACACTCTTGCGCAGGTGGTAGCGTTCGAATTTTGGCATAGAGCGAACGTTAATCGCGATAAAGCATTTAAAAAATACGTCAAGTTATGCAAGATGGGTGGAAAATATCCCTTCCAGTCGCTTTTAAAACATGCTGGATTACGAATTCCTTTCCATGACGGAATGATCAAAAAAGCATTAACCCCAGTTAAACGTTATCTAAACGCTATTGATGATAAAGCGTTATAAGATATTGATGAAAGCGAGTCATAGTGCTCGCTTTTTTAAAAAATAAAACAGGATATCGCTATCCTGCTCATATCATTTTGGTGCACGGAGTGAGACTTGAACTCACACGGGTTGCCCCATACGCCCCTCAAACGTACGCGTCTACCAGTTCCGCCATTCGTGCAACGAAGATAATTATAATTATTTAAGTTAAATTATGCAAGCAATAGAATGTCGAAGGCGAATGTATAATCGAGCATACAAATTTTAATTGTGTTAATTGAAAAACAAAATGCAACAAATGTTTGAAATATATTTCATTTAATAAAATCAAACAAATTGAAAGGA
>CALVPP010000028.1 GCA_944351395.1 uncultured Bacilli bacterium | reverse complement strand
TATGCTTTGCAATATAAAACCCCATATCAGTATAAACATGACATGGGGTATTAGGGCTTTTTGAACTGTCTACTTTCACTTGACTAGTTCACGCTAAACCTAGCTTATTTTTGTTATCTGAGTAGAACTTATTTTTTCTCTACTTTGTTTTTTTGTTGCTCTTTGAGCAAATCGCGAATTTCAGTAAGTAAGACGATATCTGGCGCTGGTGCAGGAGCAGGCGCTGGTGCAGGTTCTTCTTCCTTTAGTTCAGGATGTTTCTTAAGTGTTTCTTCTTTAATCTTTTCAGCAAGTCTCTTACGAGCGTTAGAGACGCTAGTGACGATCTTCACAATAGCGAAGAGGACGATAGCGATGAGCAAGAAGTTGATGATGGCGTTGATGAATGTACCCCAATTGATGACATTTACCACATCAGCGTCATATGTAACGCCCCAATATTTTATTTTGGTAGTAGTTTCAGCAGTGACTACTGCTTCTGCTGGATTTAAAACAGTGACGAGACCATCTAAACCACCTGGGACTGCTAAGGAGACGATCGGCATCAAGATTTGTTGGACGAGTGCGTTTACGATTGCAGTGAATGCAGTACCGATGACGACACCGACAGCAAGATCTAAGACGTTACCTCTTGAAATAAATTTTTTGAATTCTTGCCAGAGTTTGAATTCGCGTTTCTTTTTTGGTTTTGCCATATGTTTTTATTCCCCCGAAACTTGGACAGCTTTCACTTTTATCGATGGAGTGGCTGTCGCATTTAAATTTAATTTAAGGTTATTTGCTATAGCCGTGACATTGCGGAATAATTCCAGCACGTTTCCGCTTAAAGCAATACTAGAAATTGGTGAAGCTAATCTTCCATCTTTGATGAGGAATCCTTCCGACTCTAAAGAGAAGTCACCACTCGTAGCGTCTAAACCTGAGTGTAGACCTTTAACTTCTGTAATGTAGACTCCGTCTTTGATAGAAGAAATTAGTTCTTCTTCACTCTTTCTGCTAGGTTTAATCGTAAGGAACCTAGTACCGATACCAATTTTACCTGAACCAAAGCCATTACCTGTTGATTCAACACCATCTTTTTTCGCTGTTTCTAAGTTATAGAGGTAAGTTTTTAAAACTCCTTTATCGAAAAGAACTTTTTTCTTCGTAGCAACCCCTTCATCATCATAACTAGTGAAGAAGATGTTATTTGCGTGCGGATCTTCTAAAATGGTCAATTTCTTGGAGATGACCATTTCACCTAATTTACCTTCTAATAATGATGAATGTTTTTGCACTTTTTCGGCACTTAGCCAACTCGTCAATACTTTTAGGAAAGTAGCAGTTACTTTTGGATTTAAGATGGTTGGATATTTTTTAGTTTTAATTGGTTTTGCATCTAATTTTCTTACGACTTCGTCGATGACTTTTTTTACATAAACATCGATGTCAAATGTGTTTAAGTCGTTTCCAAATTCAAGTGCATAAGCGGTCTTAAGAACACCATCACCGCCTCTAGCGCTCACATCGCCCATGATGACGAAATAGTTACTTTGAGATTTAAGATTTAATCCTTTTGAGTTAAATAATGAATTACCACCTTTTTCCTCACTATAACTGACGCCATTTACACTTTCAATACGCGGGTCTGAAGATAGTTTATCTTCAATTTGTCGAATAAGGTTAATTTTAGCTTCTAAAGGTGTCTCATCTAATTGTTTATTGAAGACATTACGTCTTTTATATTTAGGTGAGCCGCTGAAGATGATAGCCTCTTCTTCTCTTTCGATTTTAGAAGCGCTCAATTTAGCTTCTTTTAAAGCTTCCAAAACGCTCGCTTCATCAAACTTATTAAGTGCTACTACGCCAAAGCGGTTATTATATACTCCTTTAATGAGCAAAGTGTGAACATCGTTATATTCATAGGAATCTAAAACACGTTCAAATAGGGAAACAGAAATAGAAGTGGAGAGAGTTTCTTGAACGCTAACGTCTTCTAAACCGACTTCTTTAGCTAATGCTAATATTTTTTTCGTATTCATTCCAACTTACCTCCTCTACCACCGACGGTAATTTCTTTGATACGTAATGTAGGTTGACCGACACAAACTGGCACGGAGCCGCTTTGTGATCCACACATACCCGCTCCTAAATCTAAATCGTTGCCGACCATATCAATGTTTTGCATAATTTCTTGGCATGTACCAATTAGCGATGCACCTTTTACTGGTTCACAAATCTTACCGTCACGAATGATGTATGCTTCGCTACAACCAAAATTGAATTCACCCGTTTGTGGATTGACTTGGCCACCTAAAAATCCGACTGTGTATAAGCCTAATTTTGTCGCTTTGATAATTTCTTCAGGCGTTGATTCACCGTTTGCAATATAAGTGTTAGTCATTCTTGAGGTTGGTGCGTAACGATAATTTTCTCTTCTCGTACTACCATTACCAATCTCGTTCATTCTGCGACCGTTATAATCATCAATCATATACTCGGTTAAGATACCATTTTTGATGAGTTCTTTCTTCTGTCCAGGATGCCCATCATCATCGATATCAATGCTACCCCAGACGCCAGGAATCGTTCCATCGTCATAAGCAGTGACTATTGAACTAGCGATTTGTTGACCTTTTTTATCGGCGAAAACCGATTGTTTTTTAGCAACACTAGTGCTTTCTAAAGCGTGTCCACATGCTTCATGGAATAAAACGCCACCCCAACCATTACCGATGACGACTGGCATTCTGCCCGCTGGGCATTCTTTCGCTAATAAGTTTTGAATAGCAATTTTTGCCACGTTATCGATAGCGAGTTTTTTCACATCTAATTTTTCATAGAATGAATAATTCTCTTGTGTGTTGCGAGAGACGAACGCTTGTTCAAAACTCTTGCCATCACTTGCGATGGACATGAAGGTGAGTGAACCGCGTTGTTCATCTCTATTAATTTTTTGTTCACGTGAATTAAAAATAGTGATTTTCTTTTTAGATGAAGTGAAACTACCTATCGTACGAACGAGTCGAGAATCATAATTCATAATTGCTTCGACTCCTTCTTTAACTAAATTAATTTTTTTATCGATATCTACGTTGTAGATAGGTTCATCAGTTAACAATCTTTTCTTGTAATGAACATTTTTGAAAGACTTAACTTCTAATATTCTTTCTCCTTTAAGAGCGGCCGCTAAAGAAGATGCAAGTTTGATGAGGTCTTTTTTATTTTCCCCATCCAATGAACCAAAATAACATTCGTTGTTTTTTAAGATTCTTAAGCCAACACCGACACTGTTCGAATGACCGATGTTTTCAATACGACCATTTTCGACGCTAATCGATTGAGATTTTTTCTCTTCGTGATAGATTTCAGCGAAATCAGCGCCGCTAGACAGAGCGATATTAAGAATCTCTACTGCTAATTTATGAGAAATCATGTTCTACCTCCTTAATTTTCTAATTAAGAATTGTAGCACATTATCGAAGTAAAATATAATATTGAATAAGATATGGAATACAATCTAGAGTTATTAAATAAAATTAATGAACATTACAAAGAATTAAAAAAGTCCTTTACCAAAGAGGATATGAAAACCCTAACTGGTAAAGATACTTTCCAAAGCAAGATGCAAGGATTTTTAACTTTCGACTATCATCGTAGAGATCGTCTCGTCAAAGAAAGTGAGATTAGTTATGCTTACGCTTTTAAAGAAGTGCATACGAAAGAGGATGAAGATTTAGTTTTAACTTATGTTTTGCATTCACCAGAAAAGTATTTTAAAGAAGATGCGAATAGATACAAAGATATCGCTTTCAAATTAGGTGAATTAAATTCTTTAAAAAAAGTGAAGGATAAGAAACTTAGAACTATTCATTTATGTCTAACTAAACATGACGTAGAAGCTAAATATGTCGAAGTTCCTGAACCATATAATTTAAATCATTTAGTATTTGTTTCAAGCGTCTATCTTCGCAAAGGAACAATCCCTTCATTTAAATTAGGCGTTAATCTTGTTTTTGCTTCTTTAGATATATCAAAAGAAGTTTTGTATGTACCATTTAAGTATCTGATAGATGAATATGTTGAAGAATACATAAAACACAATTATGAATAGCAAATTGGATTCGTTAGTGTCAATCACTAATATTAATCACTAATTTATTAAATGTCGTTTTATGACCTGTTTTCCGCTATTCAACTAGAAAATCCAGTGTACTGTCGCAAAAGACTGGCTTTAAGAAATATTTAAATCATGAGCGAATTATACTTTGACCAATCTATGTTTTACATGTCATAATAAAAATCTAAGGAGACATCATGAGTCAAATTAATGATTATAATTCAAATAATGAATTTAATAATTTTCTTGTTGAAGAAATTATAACTAGTAAAGAAAAATCACATGAGACAGGAGAATATAATGAAATTCAAATTGAAAATGGACTTATTGTTAAAGTAAGTGAAGAAGAATCATCTAGTTCAGAAGAAGAATCATCAACTTCAAAAATTGTTTCTTTAGGCAGCTCGATTGGTATGGTCGTGGGTGTTGGAGGCATTGTTATTGGAACAATTACTAGTGTTACAACATCATTATTATTTTTAAATACACAAAGCATAATCGGTATTAGTCAAGCACAATGCGTTTTTCAATTATCTAATGCAAATTATCAAGAATTAAATATTCATTTAGAAGATGAAAATGGTAATCTTTTACAATACGCTGATCTATTTCCAACTGATTTAGATAATCAATATGTCGCAGAATTTTATGATTTATCTCCTAGTTCAACTTATTATTTAAAAGGGATAGATGATAATGGTAAAGAAGTATCATTAGGAGAAAATAATTATTTTACGACTCTAGATATTCCTAATTATGATATCAGCGTTGACACTAGTAATTATAATAAAACTCTTAATCAATATGATTTAACTTTTACTATTGATAATCCAAATAATTATCATATTGATGGCTTACTTATTTGTGAAAATGATGAAACTTTAAATCAACAGCTTTTAAAGACAGACGGTGTATATAATTTTACTTTACCTAACATTTTATCTTCGTATCGTTTAGAACTTTATCAAGAAGATTATCTTGTTGGGCAAACAACATTTATTGATTATGAAAAGATGAGCATAATTGATGAAACTCTTAAAATTGGCATATCATCATTTTTTGCTGAAATAAATTTTGGTGAAATTAATTTTGAAAATATTGATATAAGTATTATTACAAGTGATGGTAATAACGTAAATGGTGTTGAATATGGTCCTGATGGATATATTTTATATGTTAGTTGTATTGGCCTTACTCCAAACACTGATTACATTTTAAAGATTTCTGATATTAATAGAGAAACATTTACTTATTTTTCTTATCCTTTTAAAACTATCCCTCTTCCTAATTTTACGATTAATGTTGATGATTCTAATTTTAATATTGCAAGTGGTATATATGATTTAACTTTTACTATTGATAACCCTAACGAATATTCTATTGTTGCTTATTTAACTTGTCTTAATGATGAAACATTAAATGATTATTATTATTTTGATATCGATTCTTTAAATATTACATTACCAACACCATATTCTATGTATCGACTTGATTTAAAACTAGAAGAGTACGGTGTAGAGTACGATGTTGGTTCAATTAATTTTAGTTATTATAAACCAATGAGTGTTAACTTAGACACGTTGGTAATTGATGAAACATCATTTGAAACACAAGTAGATTTAGGAGATGTTCCTTTAGAAAATATATCTGCTTTTATATATCCAAAGGATATTATTGGTGATGAATTAGAATTAGAAATTCGCCCTTCTGATATTGGCATATATTTAAGAATGGATCAATTATTAAACAATACTTCATATGTTTTAGAAATTAGAGATAACCAAAGACCGACACTTGTCTATCTTAGTTATCAATTTACTACACTAACTTAATTTAACGGTAGAGAAAGGATGTGGTAATTATGCCTAAAATTAAGAAAAATAAAAAAGCAATGATAACAATTCATTGTATTATTATCGCTATTATTGTGTGTGCTTATGTCTTATTAATTGTTGGATCGTATTTTTGGAATGGTGAACACTGGTATCAAGTTTTTAATCCTTTTGTCACCTTTCCAACTGAAAGTACATCACCAGATTATGTTTTGGACATGTTTGTAAGAATAGTGTCACTTAGTTTTGTTGTTATTACTATTACTCATGTTGTTCGTTTAATTTTAAAGATTATTGGTTTAAGAATAAAAAGAGGTCAATCCTTAGCCAGTTTACTTTCTAGCTTTAGTAAATATTTAGGTGCGATTGTATTAATATTTTCAATATTAGGAACATTAGGAATTGATACGACTGTCTTACTTGCCAGCGCTGGAATATTATCTTTAATTGTTGGCCTTGGTGCACAACCACTAATCGAAGATATTTTTGCTGGAATATTTATTGTTTTTGAACATACTTTTGATATTGGCGACATTATTGTGGTCGATGGTTTTAGAGGGACAGTTAAAGAAATGGGAATAAGAACTACTAAAATCGAAGATGCTGGTGGAGATATTAAAGTTATTAATAATTCTGATATACGTACACTTATTAATATGACTTCAAAATTATCTACAGCAATATGTGATATATCAATTAGTTACACGGATAATATTGAAAAAGTAGAAAAAGTTTTAAATGAAAATTTACCAAAGATAAAAGAAAAGTATAAATATATCGCAAAAGGACCAACATATGTTGGCATTCAATCTCTTTCTGATAGTGCAGTCATCCTTCGTGTTATTGCTGAATGTAATGAAACAATGCGTTATCAAGTCCAACGCGACATTAATCGTGAAATTAAAATGTTGTTTGATAAAAATAACATTACTATTCCTTATCCACAAATTGTTGTTCACGCTGCTAAAAAAGATGATGAATAACTTAATTTATTCAAGTTCTGTTTTACCTTTATTTAGTTGTTCTACTGAACCAAATGCCACGCCATCTGTGTATATTACGATAATTTTGTCATTACTATCAAATTTGAGAATTCTAGCGAAGAGCATTATGAATATTGTTATCTTAATGCAGGTGGTTATGGCAAAATAACTTCTTCAAACGATATAATGTCAACGGAAGAGTAATTTATTGGTTATAGCCTTTGTAAGGCGTTCAGCGATATATACTTAATGATCGCTAACATTTTTAAAATATCTTATTATCAATTTATTGATAATAGTTGTTGAAAAATTTAAATCTTTAATGATTTATTTGTCTAAATATTATAATATTTAAAATACCGGACAAGGAGCCTATTTATGGACGAAAGCAAAGAATTATTAATGAAAGCAGTTTCTGACAAATTAACGAAGAAAAATCTCGCCCGCGTTAAACAACTCGCAGACGATGGTGATGATTTATGTTTAGCTATTTATGCCTCATTACTTTATCGAGGCAAATTAGTGTTAAAAGATCAAGCCGAAGCTATGTCAATTTTTGAAAAAGTTGGCGAAGGCAATGACCTCACAGCGAAGATGTTCGTTTTAACATTTTTAGATTCTAATGCCCCAGAAGCAGAAGAACTATTCTACAAAATTGCTGATGAAGTAGAAAAAGAAACAGGATTAGAAATTTACGAGCACGAAAAAGCCTAGTCTTTAGCGTGCACACTTGCACTTTTTAAAGTGCTTGCTTAGCAAGTTAACTTTTGCTAATATACTAAGGCAAACTTACTTTGGACCATCACTTTATAGGTCTAAGGCGGAAGGAGAAAAACGATATGAAGAAAAATACGCATCCAAACTTCCACAAAGCGACTATTACCTGCGTCTCTTGTGGCGCGACTTTCGAAGCTGGTTCAGTGAAGAAAGATATTAAAGTCGATACTTGTGCGAATTGCCACCCATTCTATAGTGGTAAACAACGTCTCGTTCAAGCAGACGGCGCTATCGATCGTTTCAAC
Source organism: uncultured Bacilli bacterium (assembly GCA_944351395.1). Classification (GTDB taxonomy): domain Bacteria; phylum Bacillota_I; class Bacilli_A; order RFN20; family CAG-826; genus CALVUG01. The sequence continues at coordinate 8,578 of CALVPP010000028.1, read as the reverse complement.
AAGAAATACGGCCGTAAATAATAAGATTTAAAGAAAAAGGAGAAGCCGTTTGTAACGGCTTTTTTTGACTATGAACAAAAAGAGATTTTATATTACTACACCTATCTACTACGCTAGTGCTAAGCCGCATCTAGGTAATGCCTATTGTACTGTTCTTGCCGATTTCATTGCTCGTAATCGTAGACTTCTTGGTTACGATACATTTTTTCTTACCGGTTTAGATGAACATGGACAAAAAATTGAAGCGAAAGCGAAAGCAAACGGCATGGAACCCAAACAATATGTCGATAGCATTTCTAACACATTTAAAGACCTGTGGTCTTTATTACACATATCATATGATGGTTTCATTCGCACGAGCGAAGAAAGACACGTAGAAGTCGTTCAAAAAGTTTTCTCTCACCTTCTCAAAAATGACGATTTATATCTAGGCGAATATGAAGGGTGGTATTGTGAACCTTGTGAATCTTTCTGGAGTGATAGCCAAGTGGGGCCAGATCATGTCTGCCCTGATTGCGGTAGACCTGTAAAAAAAGAGAAGGAAAAGACATATTTTTTCAAGACAAATAAATACTTAGATTTCATTTTAAAACATTATGAAAATCATCCTCGTTTTGTCATACCTAGCACACGTTTAAATGAGATGATTAATACTTTCATCAAACCAGGTTTAACTGATCTTTGCGTAAGTCGTACTTCCTTCAAATGGGGTGTGCCTGTTAAAGAAGATCCAAGACACGTCGTCTACGTTTGGCTAGATGCTTTAGTAAATTATTTAAGTGCACTTGGTTATTTGAGTGAAGATGACTCTTTGTTCCAAAAATTTTGGAACAATGATGATGTCACTATCGTCCACCTATTAGGACACGAAATAACGAGATTTCATGCAATTTATTGGCCAATGTTTTTAAAATCTTTAGATTTAAGAATGCCAAATACATTATTCGTCCATGGTTTACTCATGATGAAAGACGATAAGATGTCTAAATCAAAAGGTAACATCATAGATCCAATCCCATTATGCGAACGATATGGAGTTGATGCAGTAAGATACTTTTTAGCAAGAGAAATTCATTTTGGTGATGATGGTAGATTTACTCCTGACATCTTCATCGACCGTATTAATAGTGATCTCGTCAATAATTTTGGCAACTTAGTCAATAGAACAGTCACGATGATTGATAAATACTTTAATGGAGAAATTCCTACTGTTGAAAAAGGCGATGAATCTTTTGAAAAAGAGATGAAGATGTATTATGAAAGATACGTCCAACAAAGCGATGCTTTGATGATGACAGAATCGCTCGTCACTCTTGCTGAACTCGTCAGCGTCGGTAATCGTTATATCGAAAATAGAAAACCGTGGGAACAAGCAAAAAATGGTGATATAGATGAACTTAAAGTGACGCTTGTTTCACTCGTGAGATTGATAAATCTCGCTAATGCATTATATTCACCGATACTAGTTTTGACTTATAAAAAAGTTTATGAAATGTTCGAAGTAGAAGAAAAACCTTCTTTCATCGAAGAATTATTTAGTAATTTAAATATGTTCGCTAATAAGCATGTTCACAAAGGCGAAATTTTATTCCCTAGACTAGATGCAAAAATAGAGATACCTTACATTCAAAGTTTGATGCACTAGTTGTCATTCGCTTTTAAAAAGAGTAGCGTCCAGCAATGGACGCTTTCTTTAAAATTGCAAAAAATAGGCAGTTAACGGCGCTCTTTTTCGAATTTTTGAAAAAATAGTACCCTTAAGTATGTTTTACACATTATTCAATACTGCTTATTTTTTGTTTACTCTTGACTAAATTGCATTTTTGTTTCATCAAAGTCTTGATGAACTAAGTTTTATCTACTTAAACAAATTTATCTTTTGGTTTAAACTATTAAACAGAAGGAAAATATTATCACATGGAACATCTACACATTACAGTCATCTCTGGTGGTTCAGGAGATAATTCACTCATCAAAGGATTAAAGTCTTTATACCCACATTCTAATGTCAAATGTGTCATCAATGCTTACGATTCAGGCAAATCGACAGGTATATGTCGTAAAGTTACGAACACTTTAGGCGTTAGTGATATTCGTAAGAATCACATAAGAATGTATAAAGCAGTTCATAAAAATAATATTAACCCACATCTTCTTTCATTTTATGAAGATCGTTACGATTTCACAAAAGGTCATGAATTAGAGGAAGTGGAACAAAAACTCGACGATTGGGGATTAGGCTTTTTTAAAGTCTACGCTAAAAAATTCTTTCTTAACCCTTTAGCAAAAAAAGAAGAATATTTAGATTTTAGCGTCGCTAATATCATCTATGCAGCGATGTATAAAGAGATGGGATATGAACAGACGAATAAATACTTCTGTGGCTTATTAGATATTGATGATTTTGTCATTTTAAATTCATTTGATAACGTCTACATTCACGCGCATTTAAAAGATGGTAGAGAAGTAGAAGACGAAGGTGAAATAGTCGTATTAGATGATCCAAATAATAAGATTGTTAAATTAAGTTATCACACAAATGATGATTATGGAATAAATCCTCGAGCAATCGAAGCATTAAATGAAGCGGATCTGATCATCATCTCTACAGGCACGTTTTGGAGTTCAATTTATCCCACTCTTGAATATTTAGATTTTTATAAATACATTAACGAAGCGAAATGTAAAAAAATATGGGTTATCAATTCGAAAGAAGACCACGATGCATTTGGCGTAAGTTCTAATGATTTCATCGACATAGTCACTAAGTTAGGTTTAAGGTTAGATGATTTTATCATCTTAGAGAACCTTGACGCGAGTGATATCTTAAAACTTCCTAACGACAAATATCGTATCATCTATAAACATCTAGGTAATGTCGATGGTAAAAATGACAAGTTACCTCTAGCGCGCGCTATATTTTCTATTTTCTATGGTTTAGATTTTATCGACCACCTCGACAAACTAATTTTTGATTTCGATGGAACGATTTGGTCTAGAGATTATAAAGTAAATACATTTGATTACTTAAAGTCGTTAGATAATATTCATCTTCTTAACGACCACCTCAGCGATATGTCCATCATCTTTAGTGGCGGTAATTATAGCGATATAAGAAAAAAATTAGATATTGCTTTCCCTCACGCCAGTGATTTTAAAGTTGATGTTTGGGCGGACGCAACTGCGAAACTTTATAAAGAAGATAAACTTTGTCAAACGATGCAAGAATTATGTATTTCTCCTGCGGATTACCATTATATTGATGCTTATTTACGTGAAAAATACCATCTTCTTGCTCTTCCAAACGATAAAGATGAACGCTCTATCACAGTCTTAAAAATTAAACCATTAAGACATGATGAACGTATCTCTCTCGTCAAAGATATCAACAATGTTGCTAGATTAAAAAACCTCAATATTAAAGCTCATATAACTGGACGTACGACTGTCGATATTTTACATTCATCTAATAATAAAACGCTTGTTTATGATCACTTGAAATTAGATGGATTAAAAACTTTATATATTGGCGATGAAATCGATGATGGTAATGATAAAGAAGTAGCAAAAAGATGTACCTATCATTTCTTAGCAAGAGATGTCGAGGAAGCTAATATCATCTTGAAAATACTCATCGAAAAATTTGAAGGTAATATTTGATGAGGTACGCTCTTATCATCGCTGCTGGAAAGCAGTCTCGTTTTAAAGATGAATTACCTAAAGCATTAGCGAAAGTGCATGGTACATGTATTTTAGATATCAATATTGGACATTTTAAAAAATATAGCGATGAAGTATATGTCGTCTGTTCTTACGAAAATGAAAAATATTTTCTAGATTATCCTCATCTTACAATTCATTCAGGTTTTGGCTCTGGGGATGCAGTTTTAAAAGCTTTGCAAATGCTACCTTTAAAATTAGGCGACACTTGTTTTATAGCTTGGGGCGATTCGGTTCAAGAAGAAAAACTATATAAAGATGTAGTGGATGCATATGATGGGCGTATCGTCGTTCCATGCAACAAAGAAATGAAACCATATGTACAGATAATTGAAGACAAACCTTCTTTAATCGTTCATTTTTCTAAATTTGGCGAATCGATTAGCGAAGGATATCATGATTTATCTTTGTTTTATGGCAATGCAAATAAGATGAAAGATGCTTTATTAAAGATGCATGAAAAATATTGGAAAGAAGATCATTATGCTCATAAACACGGTGACGAATTGGAATTCTTAGATATTTTTAATGACATGAAAGTGGAAGCTTTTATTTTAGATATGAAGGGCATTAAATCTTATAGTTTCAACACCTTAGAGGATTTAGAAAATATTAACCGCTCACTTTGAAAAGTGAACTAAAATTGCTATAATGACGGCGTTATGATTAATATCGTGCTTACTGGAAATGATGTCATGTTCGATGGAGTCTTTCTTTTAAGCGTGAGTTTAGCGAAAAGAACCAAAGAAGAAGTGATGATTTATCTTTTGACGATGGATTTTACGCATGTTGATCCAAAATATCGCCCCTTCACTGCTAAACAAGAAAAGATTATTAATGACACTCTTAAGACGATCAATCCATCAGTCAAATTTAAAATAATCGATACGCGTAAAATGTATGAAGAATACTTGCAAGGTAATCCAAATGAAGGAAATAGGTTCTCGCCTTTTGCTGCGTTAAGGTTATTAATTCCTTATCTCGACGTCATGAAAGATGTCGATAAGATGATATATCTTGATTGCGACATCATGTTCTATCGCGATGTCAAAGAATTTTATGATGTCGACATGGAAAATTTTGAACTAGGGGTAGTGAGAGATTATTTAGGTCGCTTCTGGATGAGCAGAGATTATTTTAATTCTGGGGTCATGCTCATCAATTTAAAAGAATGTCGTAAGACTAAACTTTTTAATCGTGCGATAGAGATGGTGAAATCACGCAAGATGACTTTCCCAGATCAAAGTGCACTCAACATCTTAGCTAAAAGATTGAAGTATTTACCTTATAAATTTAATGAGCAGCGTTCTATTAAAGAAGATACTGTTTTGAAACATTTCAATGGCGGTATTAAATATTTCCCATTTTTTCATGTTTATAACATTAAGCAGTGGCACATCGATAAAGTACACAAAGTTTTAAAAATTCATGAATTTGATGATGAATTCACTCTTTATCAGGAAGTGAAAAATAAATTACACGAAAAAGATTTAGCTAAATACAAAAGAAGAGATGAAAAATATATTCTTCAAATTAAACACCTCATTAAAACATATGGCGATTTAAAAGCAGTCAACGATATATCTTTTAAAGTAAAAAGAGGTTCATTATTCGCTTTCTTAGGCGTTAATGGGGCAGGAAAATCGACGACTATCAATATCATATCTAGCATCTTAAATAAAGATTATGGAACGATCATCATCGATGGCAAAGATTTAGATAAAGAAAGAGATTTAATTAAAAGAGAAATTGGTATTGTCTTCCAATATAGTGCTTTAGATTTATCTTTAACCGTAGAAGAAAATTTACGCATCAGAGCGAATTTTTATGGTCTTAGCAAAAAAGAAGTGGATGAACGCATTAAAGATTTGACTGACATGCTACATCTTGCTCCTATTTTAAATAGACAAGTGAGAAGATTATCTGGCGGTCAAAGACGAAGAGTGGACATTGCTCGTTCGATGTTACATGCACCAAAACTACTAATACTAGATGAACCAACTACTGGTTTAGATCCAAAAACGAGAATCGATGTGTGGAAACTCATCATGGAAATTAGAGAAAAACAAAACATGACCGTATTCTTAACGACTCACTATCTAGAAGAAGCCGAGATGGCAACTGACGTCGTCATCATGGACCATGGGGAAATTATTGCGACTGGAACACCGACCGAACTAAAAAATTTATATTCTAAGAATTATGTCATCGTCTATTCTCATAAAAACGAACAATTAGATAAATTATTCCTCCCTTATAATGCACAATATAACGAAGATCAAAAAGCCTACAAAGTTGCCTTTAAAAATAGCGAAGAAGCGATGCGTTTCTTAAAAGAAAACGAGAATAATATTACCGATTTTGAAGTGAAGAAAGGCGATATGGATGACGTCTTCTTAAATGTGACTGGCAAAGCATTCAAAGAGAGGAACGGTAGTAAATAATATGAAAAAAGCGATAGCCAAAACAAAAAATAAAATCGCTAGCGGACTAACTGTTTTGATGACCTTAACTCGCCGTCATCTTAAAATGTTCTTCCGCAACAAGTTAGCCTTCATCTTCTCTTTGATGGTGCCCACAATCATCATTATCATTTACATCATCTTCTTAAGGAACTTAGAGATAGGTGCTGTAGATGAAATTTTAGCAAGTTATTTTGATGGCGTGGTAGATGAAGGTTTAGCAAGCAGGGCCCATACCCTCGTCGATGCCTGGATGTTAAGCGGTATCTTAGGAGTTAGTTGCATCTCAGTTTCGTTTAACACCTGTTATATCATCGTCGCAGATAGAGAATCAGGTGCGAATAGAGATTTCGCTAGTGCACCTATCAAACGTTCATCTATCATTGCTAGTTACTTCCTCTTTAATTTTATCGTCACCTTCATCATCTGTACGGTCATTCTCATCTTCTCTTTAATTTATTTGGGAGCTATTGGTGCCTTTTCCATTAGCTTTGCTAATGTGATGGGTATCATTGGGACGATGATTTTATCTATTTTCTCTGCTTGTTTATTAACTGTTTTCTTTGCTTCTTTCATCACATCTAGCCAAGTGTTCAATTCGATGATTGCTATCATAAGCGCCGCTATTGGATTCTTAATTGGTGCATATTTACCTAATTCCATGCTTCCTGAAGGGGCGCAGTATGTGACGATGTTCTTCAGTGGTACTTATTCTACTGGTATGTTTAGAAATTTATTTTTAGAAGGACAATTTAATGATTTATTAGCCTATCTAAATAACAGTAGTCTTGATCCTTCTAGTGTGAACGCTCTGCTAACTGATTTAGAATCTAGTTTCTCTATGAATTTAAATTTCTTCAATCACGATGTCAATTTATGGTTCATGTGTTTAGCTTTAGTGCTATTTACATTAATTTATCTGGTCTTAAATTTTGCTTTCGCAAACAAACAATTAGAAAGAACTTTATTAGGGAAATTTAGAAAACGTAAGCAAAAATCCGTCAATTTAAAAGAAGAAAAAGAAGAAGAGGAATGATTTGAGACTTACTTCAAAGTTACTTCAAAGTCTACTTCAAAGTTACTTCAAAGCGACATTGAACTATTTCAAAGTCTTTTTATAAAGATTTAAATTGTACGAAATGAGCAAATTCTAACGCCTTATCGACTTCATCGTCTTCAAATTTAGCAAAATAATATGCATCGCCCATCGCCAAAGCGATTGATTTTTTATAACGGCCATATTCGACGATACGTTCTTTGTATTTGTTTAAAATTTCTTCATGAGTGTGGATGTAGTGAAAACGATCTTTTCGTGCAACTGAAACAGATAGATAAGTTTTTTCTTTAATTGGTCTATCTAATTTATCGAACATCATCACGCTTGCGTAAGCATCGTAAAATGAATCATCCATGGCAATACTTAATAAGTCAGGAGTGTCGCCACCTGGTGGTCGCATATTGCATTCTAGACCGAACACATCGCCTTTCTTGCCAAGTTTTGGATCATCTTCTTTCAACCTAAAAAATTCGATGTGGAAACAACGTTTTTTAATGTTAAAAGCTTTTACTACTCTCTCGCCCAATTGTCTAAATTCATTTGGCATATTTAGTGTTGCATAATAATAATCATCCAAATCTTCATCTACTACGATAGCGACAGGGACAGGAAAGTGTTCATTAAAACATAATAAGACACGTCCTTCTTCATCACATATACCATCGAAAGATATAAGTTCGCCATCGATGAATTGTTCCATGATGAATTGTGTTTCATAGGCATATTTATCGATGAAATCTTTTAATTCTTCATCGTTATTAATTTTGAAAGACAGATTCGCTCCAACGCCATTATCAGGTTTGACGAAGACTGGATAATTTACTTCATTGACGAACTGTTTAGCGTGTTCATAAGTGGTGACTAACTGATATTTAGCAACTTTTGCACCAGCACTTAAGAAACATTCTTTCATCTTCGATTTTAATTTTATGTGTTCCATATCTTTAGGATATAGACCAGTAGAAATATTGAACCTTTTTCTTAAAATAGCGTCATGTTCTAACCAATATTCATTATTTGATTCTAAGTAATCTATATGGCCATATTTGTTTTCAAAATATCTAACTGCTTCCGCAACTCGTTCGACATCTTCCATATTGCCATATACACAATAATATTCACTAAGATCTTCTTTAAGTGATGGCGGCAGCTCATCGTATGGAGCGTCGCCAATCCCTAAAACGCGGAAGCCGACGTTTTTAAGTGATTTTACGAACTTGTAGTAGAGTTCTGGAAAATTTGGCGAGATAAAAATAAAGTTTTGCATATGTATTCTTTATTATATAAAAAATGAGAGCAAATCAAAAAAAAGATATTAAGTGTAAAAAAATTACATTAA
>CALVPP010000027.1 GCA_944351395.1 uncultured Bacilli bacterium | reverse complement strand
TTAGCTAAGTTATGTAATAAGTCGCGTATCACAATTTCTAGAATTATTAAAAAATCAAATAAAATTAAACGTGTTGGTCCTGATAAAGGTGGTCATTGGGAAATCATAGATTAAAATATTGATTAATAGTTTAACCTAAAAGTTACTGTTGTTGCCGTTGTAAGGGTGTGCATTGTATCAAAAGCGTAGTATGTAGGCATTTCTGACAAACACCTATAATGGTTAACATTATAGGTTATTTTTTACCAAATCTTACCAATTCGTGCTCACTATGTCATATCCTAAAAATTTAGGGTCCTGTCATAGCTAGCAAAAATAGTCAAAAATACTTATAAAAGTTCGAACCACTGAAATACGGACACTATAGTAACAAACCAGGTTCGAACTTTCATGAATTATAAATGAGGATGTTGGAAGAAAGAAATTTGTCGTATTGGCTTAATCATTACGAATGAATTTTATAAAAAAATTCTTAAATTGAATAATCATATTTTAAATAATGAAAATTGATGTGCTTTATTGAGCTTGAAACATAATTATTTTCATAACTTTAACGATTGTACTGAACAGTTTTACCAAATATTGAAAAATCGTTCAGTAATAGTGAACACTTTTATTGATTTTTAAAAAAATGTTCAATAGAATATAGATGAGGTTATTAAAGATGATAGTTAGAGAACATTATTTGAAGAAAATAAGACCATTTTACGAAAGTGATCTAGTCAAGGTTATAACTGGAATAAGAAGATGTGGTAAATCCGTTATCTTAGAGCAAATAATGGAGGAAATAAGAACTAAAACAGATAACATCATCTATCTTAATTTTGAAAAAACTTCCGATTATTTGAAAGTTAATGACGCTTTAGGTCTCATTAAATACGTAAAAGATAATAGAAAAGAGGGGAAATGCTATCTATTTTTAGATGAAATACAAGAAGTTACTAATTGGGAAAAAGCCATTAGAGATTTAAGATTAGATAATAATTCGATTTTTATTACTGGATCTAATTCCAAGTTATTATCTAGCGAAATTTTAACTAATCTAAGTGGAAGATTTGTCGATTTTAGAATTAGGCCTTTCGTCTATCTTGAGATTAAAGAATATCTTAATAAAACTGATAGAGACATTTCGATTTCTGATTATTTAATTTGGGGAGGGTTTCCTGGAAGACTAGTGTTTTCTTCCCTAGATACTCAAAAAGAATATCTTGAAGATTTGATGAACACTATCGTCTACAATGACTTAATTAAACGATATAAGATACGTAAGGAAGTAATTTTTAAGAAGATTGTCAATTTCATTCTTAAGAGCAACTCGCGAATAGTGTCAGCAAGAAATATTCACACTTATTTAAAAAGAGAAGTTGATAATATTTCTCTTAACACTGTTTTAAAATATATCGAGTATTTAAAGGAAGCCTACATCATCGATGTGATACCTCAGTATTCTTTAAAAGCTAAAAGAGAGTTATCTTATTATTATAAGATTTATGACTCTGATGTCTCTTTCAATTCTTTATCGGTAATAAATAATAGATTTGATTTAGAACACAACTTAGAAAATATTGTCTATAACGAGTTGATTTATAGAGGCTATAAATTGATGGTTTACAATGATAGTGGAAAAGAAATAGATTTTTATGCGTTAAAAGATGGCAAAGAATACTATATTCAAGTTTCCTATAGTGTAGTTAATGAAAAAACTTACAATAGAGAATTTGAACCATTTAAAAAGATTGATAACAACGTAAGAAAAATTTTGATCACTAATGATGATATTAATTATTCCACCAGTGTCATTGAACACATAAGTTTGAAAGACTTCTTAAATTCGAAAGATTTTTAAGTCAACTTAAATGATTTTGACCTTAAAATGCTTGAATTTTATCAAACATGGGGCCCGATGCTTTTTTTGCGAAGTGTAATTTTGCAACCGTATAACCTTTCGGACAAAATGCGCGGCATGATGGCGGAAAACTTTGTGGCTGAGCAACTTGTAGCAAACGGATTTACAAATTTATCATTTTTAAATTTAATTTGCCAAATTGCCGAAAAGTTTGTTTAAAGTAATCGTTCGTTGTTTTTTTATTTTATACATTTGCTAATATTTTCAACTGGGATGTATCTTATTTGTGTCCCACATTCATCCACACACTTTGTCCCATCAGATTTTTTAAAATGTATTTTATTATTGACTACTATTTCGCTAAAATAATTAAGCATTTAAGGGAATATACGATGATTGATTGGGTGAATGTGACTCTTACTTCATTATCGATGTCCGTCGATGCGTTAAGTGTTTCTGCGGTCGATGCGATAGAAGAGAAGAATATGAATAAAATAAAAGCTATCTTAATAGCGTTAACATTTGGATTTTTTCAATTCATCATGCCAGTTATCGGCTATTTCATCGGCTATTCATTTAAAGATGTGTTAGAAGCATACATTCCTTGGATTGCTTTTACATTATTAGCGTTATTAGCTATTAAATCGTTCGTCGAATGGATTAAAGATTTTAAGACGAAAGAAGGGGATAATTGCCCTCTTGATAAAAAGATAGGTGTCCTCACCATTCTTTGGCAAGGCATAGCTACTTCTATCGACGCTTTGTGTATAGGTTTTGTTTATCTAAATTTAAATATTAATGAAGCGATGATCGTCTTCGCTATCATCGGTATGACGACTTTTGTTCTATCTTTACTTTCAAGTCTATTAGCCCATTTTCTCGCTAGTAAAGTTGAGAGATGGGCCGGTCTTATCGCCTCTATCGTCTTTTTGACTATTGGTTTAAAAATACTTATCGAAGGTTTATTGGAATAATAAGTTTTAAATATACTATATTTAATTTATATCTTTTATTAAATTTTTATTTTTCCATCCACCCTTTTTCCAGCGGATGTAAAACGCTAGTGCACGCACACATTCGTCAAGACAAGCACCGATGAAAGCACCATATATACCTAAATTACAGGCGATAGATAATAAAGCGCTCACACCAACTGTGCATAGCCAAGAAGTGGAAATGCTCATGATGACAGGGAAAGCGATATCGCCTGCCGTTTCTAGTCCTTTAACGTAGACAAGATTTGTCGCTCTACCTTGTTCTAAAAGAACATTAATCGATAGGCAGAATAAAGAGGCGATGCCGCAGTAGGCTAAGGTTACGCCCTCCGTGTTGATGGTAGGATTATCAATTGCAGGCGCCATAATGGCGGTGAAAACAGGATAGGCGATAGCGAGGACGATTAAAGATAAGAAAAAAGAGATAAATCTAGCCATACGTCCGACGTCATAGACGATTTTATTAGCGGCTTCTTTATCATTTTCTCCTAATAATGTTCCTTCTACTACTTGCATAGCAAGTCCTACTCCTTGAGCGAAAAGATAGATGATAGAAGTGAAGGTCATGATGTAAGTTCTAAGATTTTGATCTAAAACTGAACAAGCATAATTGATGATGATCATGAGGACGAATTGTGAAAGATTGTATGATAAAGTTTCGCCTGCAGTCGGTAGACCGATTTTTAGTTGTCTTTTTAATAGTAATGATGGAAACGGTTTAAGTTCCTTTAAAGATATTTTTGTCTTCACTTTAATTTTGAAAAAGATGTAAGAAATGATGAGAGAAAGGATGCGCGAGATAAGAGTAGCAAGACCAACACCGATAATTTTGCCATTTAAATCTAAATTAGGTACACCCCATAATACGATTGCGACGATGATGATGTTTATGACACTCATGAATACGGAAATTATCGTCGGTTCAATCATCCTTTTATTCGCTCTTAGGAAGTTAGAAAAAGCTTGATTCAAGGAATAAAAGATAAGCGAAGGAGCGGTGACGTAAAGATATAATTTAGCATAAGGAATGATATTAGCATCTACTTGCATCCAATCGAAGATGAAGGGTGCAATCGCCATTAAGACAATAGCAACTAAAATGCCCAATAAGCAGTTTATAAAAAGCGTGAGAGGATATATTTTTCTTATACCGCTTTCGTTATTAGCGCCTCTTAGTTGAGAGATGAGAATAAGAGAAGAGGTAGCGAGAACGCTAAAAGAGACGATGAAAATATTCGATATTTGGTTAACTTGTCCAATCGCGTTCGTGCCTTCTGGAAAAGAAGCGAACATGAATTGGTTAATATAACCTATGCCGACTGTTAAAATTAATTCGATAATAATCGGTAGAGCGAGCTTTAAGACGTTTTTATTTTGTTTGAATAAGGTGATGTAATGAAAACCATTTATGCTTATAGCATAATGATTTTAGCAATATATTGATTATTAGCAAGAGCAAAAATGAATTTATTTTGAAAGCACTAATGTTAATATTTCTTTTATTTCAGTATAGACGAGTAAGTCGGTAACACTCATCTTCTTATTCGTCGTGAGGAAACCGATTGAACCGACAGTTGTAAAAGCATCGTGAAGTGGGAAATAAATAGCCTTAGCATCATCGATTGTATGCGTATCAGCACCAGCACTCTTATCATTCTTTTCTGTCCATTTACGCGCTTCGACATCACGTTTGGTATCAAATAAAAGAACATCTTCTTCACCAAATCTTGCAACTTCTTTTGTATCATCGTAGATGATTTGAACACTTCTTTCGAAAGCCTTCGCTAAAGTGTTGGTCACTTCTTTTAAAATGATTTCGTGATATCCATGATGTTCGTTAGCGATTTTAGCGAGAAGGTTATGAATGTCTAAAACTTTATTTGTCGCTTGATAAGCTTCTTTGCTACGTTTTTTAAATTTTCTCTTCACCCGATCTTTTAATGTGCCATGATCTAGGGTAAATCTTTCGCTATCAGGGACGATCATAATTTCGATGTTTGGTAGTCTAGAAATAAATTTTTCTTCTAAACCAACTTTTAGACCAATCGTCTGCCAAGTCTTACCTAAGATGAGATTAGTAACGCCGGCAAGTTTAACGTAATTGACGACTGTTTCTACGACATCATCGCTATATTTGACGATCATATCGCCACCCATATCGCGGACGAGGTCCATGTGTGCTTTAATATTGCGAGCGCTATCTTCACTGAGCTCGCCTCTTGTCTCGACATACATCCCGCTAAAATGGCAATGATATGCTTCTGCCATACGAGCAGCAACTCGAATAGTTTTTTCAGCACTAGGTGAAGGGGAGACGAGCACTAAAACTTTCGTCTCTAATTCGCCATCGTGACCTTTCTTTTCGATACGATCTGCGCCACGCCTCATAGCGAGTTCTCTAAGAGCGGAGAGATTATCATGTTTGAAAAAATGTTCTAAAGCCAAAGCGGCTTTATTTTTATTGTAGATGAGTCCTTGTTTCATCCTCTCGATTAAATTGTTTGGTTCGATATCGATGAGAAGTACTTCATCAGCGTAATCGAAAATTTCATCTGGTATCGTCTCAGCCACATCAACTGTCGTCATCTCATCGATCATATCTTGTAGGCCTTCAATGTTCTGTACGTTTGCAGTAGTGTAGACATCGATGCCATTATTCAACAATTCGATGACGTCAAGATATCTTTTCTTATTTTTAGAACCTTTGACGTTCGTATGGGCTAATTCGTCGACAAGAATAATTTCTGGATGCCTTTCAATTGCTCTATCGACATCAAATTCTTTGAAGAGACGATCCTTATAAATTATTTCTTTAAGAGGTAGTTCCTCTAAACCGTTTTTTTGTTTTTGAGTTTCCGGTCTTTCGTGTGGTTCGATGTAACCGATGACGACATCTTTTCCTTTTGCTTTAAGCTCTTGGGCTTTTTTAAGCATCGTGAAAGTCTTTCCAACCCCAATTGCGTAGCCAAAAAAGATAGTCAGTCGTCCTTTGTGTTTTATATCTTCGTTTTCCATAACGATATTATGATAACCTAAAATCTAAGATTTTTTAAGTGGTCAAAAATTATTTAGTCAAAATATTTAATAGTGACCGCAATTAATTTACGAATATTACTAGATAATTCTTCGATGCTATCTTGAAAATTATTGTTGACCCAAAGACGGATGATGCTCATGACGCCTCCACTCACATAGGTGTAAAAAATATTAAAATCTTTTTCTGCTTTATTCGTGAAGAGTTTAGGATATAATCCTAAAACGACATCGTGTCCATAGCCGATAATCGTCTTAACAAATTCCATGTCGCGAGCTTTTCCGACCATTGCTGAGATGATATCTCTATTCTCGTAAAGCACTCTTAAAATAGTATCTACCATCTTTTCGTCAGGTAAATTTTTCTTATCACCTGTAAGTAGAGGTATCAATGAATTTTGAATTTCTTTATAAAAATTCTCTTTGATTTTGTCGTTTAAATCGAAAATATTTTTATAGTGAAGATAAAAAGTGACACGACTTATGCCCGCTGCTTCACATAATTCACTCACAGTTATTTCATTGATTGGTCTTTCTTCAAGTAAGCGCAAGAAGGCTTGGCGAATCATGAGTTTAGTAAGTCTTGTTCTTTGGTCTTCTTTGCGTGGTTTTTTTGTTTTCATCATTTCCATAAAAGCCTTCCTTTCCGATGTTATGATTTTTAAACATCGTTTTTAATTATTTAACATTATAAATATTTTTTTAACAAAATGTAAAGTGTTTTGTCATTTGAATAAGGGAATGAATTTGCGAATTTCCTTGCATTTTCCATTGAATCCCTCCCTCCCTCTCTCTTACAATTAAGTATGAAAGGAGGATAACTTAAAAAATGAAAATGACAAAACGTATGATTTATGGCGCGATTGTATCGGGCGTTTCATTAGTGCTTTTGCTCATGCTATTATCTGCTGCTGTTTTCGTTAGTGCGGATGGAGTTAGCCAAGGAATCAGTTTCTTCGATTTATTTGGTTGGGTGAGTGAAATTGGCGCTGGTGGCATCGGTCCATTCATGGAAGGTCTAACTGCCTTACTCGCTATCATCTTCCTCGTCGCCATGATTGTCTACATTGCTTTAGGCATCGTGATTATGTTCGTGAAGAATAAATCGCTCGATAAATACATGAAGCGTGCCGGAATCGATCTTGGTGCTTCTGCTGTTTTATTAGGCATCGTCGCTATCATCTATGGTGCGGTCAATTCTGTCGACGGCTTAACAGTCGTTTCCTTAGGCGGTATTTTCTACCTCATCTTAGGTATTGCACTCATCGTCTTACATTTCGTCTTCAAGAATAAGATTAACGACGCTTTAGCAGAATAATAAGTTATCTTGAACTATTGTAACTAGAAAGGGCTAATAGCCCTTTTTTGTATTTATTTTTTTAAATTTATACATGCAATGTGTTCGATATGCGTGTTAAAATATAACACATGAACAAAAGAAAATTATCCATATTAACTTTAATACCAATCGTCTTACTCGCTAGTGGCTGCGGGGAAGAGCCAGATCCTATATTTTACACAGTTACTTTCTTAAATTATGATAATAGCGTGCTTTTTATCGACGAAGTGGAACCACATGGTACAGCGGTATATGAAGGTGAAATTCCGACGAGGCCAAATGATGATGAATATCGCTATGAATTCGTCGGCTGGGATTATCCTCTAGAAGATATCGTCTGTTCTTTATCGGTCAAAGCAGAATATGATAAATTTCCTCTTGGTAGCGGGGGTGGAGGAGATGATGTACCTCCTACACCTAGCGAACAATTAAACCCACAAGAAGGAACAATTTTACACGCTTGGAACTGGTCTTTAGATAATATCAAGACAAGATTACCTGAAATTAAGGAAGCTGGTTTTACTTCGATACAAACTTCTCCAATGCAGCCGCAAAAAGATTATAGTGGGAATGAAGCGTGGCGTAATGGTTGGTGGAAATTATATCAACCATTAGGATTTAGTGTCGCTACCAAAAATCATGCCTTAGGGACGAAAGATGATTTGCGTGAACTTTGTTTAGAAGCAGATAAATACGACATTAATATCATCGTCGACGTCGTCGCTAATCACCTCGCTGGTGGGTCTAGCGAATCATTTCATAATGACGTAAGGAATTATGAGCCAATCATCTATAATGATAGATTACTTCATACTGGTGTCGGTGGGGTGAGTGATGGAAGTATCAGACAAGTGACTAAAGGTTATCTTGGTGGATATCCTGATATCATGAGCGAGGACGAACGCGTACAAGAAAGAGTGTTATCGCTTTTAAAAGAATATATTGATTGTGGTGTCGATGGTTTTAGATTCGACGCTGCTAAACATATCGAAACGCCAGATGATGGTGAATATGCGAGCAATTTTTGGCCGTACATTTTAGACGGTGCGAAAGAATATGCATTAATTAAAGGCGAAGATGAGCCATATTATTATGGAGAGATACTTAATACCCCAGGAAATGGCAGGTCTTTTGAATCTTACACGAACATGATGTCTATCACTGATAATGGTAACGGTTCGGGTATTCTTTACGCTGTGAACAATAATAGTGCTAGTGAAGTGCAAAACAATTTGTATTATAGAGCAGGTAATCGCGCTGATAGATTAGTGCTTTGGGCGGAAAGTCATGACACTTACGCTAATGATGGCGGAGGTTCTACTCACATCTCACAAGAAGTGGTCGATAAAGCTTATGCTATCCAAGCATCGAGATTAGATGCTAGTAGTCTTTATTTTGTTAGACCATCAAATGACATGCATCTAGGGGAAGTGACTACTTTCTCTTGGGAGAGTGAAATAGTTAAAAACGCTAATCTATACCATAACGCTTTTGTCGGTGTCGATGAATATTTATATGGCGATGATAACGTGTACGTTAACATTCGTGATGATGCTAAAAAAGAAGGAGCGTTGATCATCGCTTTAGGTAGTAATGTAGTGAGCAATTTAAATATAGATGGCCATCTAGATGATGGGGAATATATCGACTCTTTAAGCGGCAATACATTCACCGTTAGCGATGGCAAATTAAGTGGTTTAGTAGGAACGGAAGATATTGCTATTTTAAATTTAACAGATGAACCTTCGACTAATTTAAGTATTAGTCACAACATTCCATCTTATTATTCGAATTCTCAAACTATACGCATTAGCGTGAATAACGCTACATCTGCTTCTTATCGTATTAATGGAGGTAGTTCAATTCCTTTTAACGAAAGTGTTTCAATTACTTTAGATAACGCTCTTCCTTATGGCAGAAACGAGATAGACATCATCGCTAATAGTAACGATGATTATCTTGAAGAAAATATCGTTTTCTACCGTGTAGATGAAGTCGACGATAAAATCGAAATTTATGGTGCAGAAGAATTGGCTGAACAAAATATTTATGCTTGGGTTTGGAAAAACGGATCTGATGGTCAATTCATAGACACAACTTATCGAAATGGTGTTTTATCTTTTGAAAGAAATGATATTACTCACTTCCTTCTTGCCTCTTTCGATAGTAGTGTCAATTCACCGAGTTGGGGTAATGAAAATAGACAGACGAATGACGTTAGTTTAGGCACGGATAATGTCTTCGCTTATTCTTCTATCGTCTGGAAATAGTCTTTTAGATAATTGAACAATTTGATAATTATTGTTATCAAGGTGCATTTTTTGCTCTATAATATTTAACGGATGTAAAGGAGAAAATATACATATATGTCCATAATTGATGAAATCTATGCGCGTGAAGTCCTCGATTCACGTGGCAACCCTACTGTCGAAGTAGAAGTTTATTTAGAGGATGGCACCATGGGTCGTGCAATCGTTCCAAGCGGTGCATCGACGGGTGATAATGAAGCCCTCGAATTACGCGATGGCGATAAGTCGCGTTATGGTGGAAAAGGTACTTTAAAAGCTGTCCATAACATTAACGAAATTATCGCTCCAGAAATCATTGGTTTAAACGCTCTTGATCAAGTAGAAGTGGATCGCACGTTGCTCAAACTCGATGGTACACCTTTTAAATCTAATCTTGGAGCGAATGCTTTATTAGGTGTCTCTCTTGCTGTCGCACATGCTGGTGCAAATTATCTTGGCTTACCACTTTATCAATACATCGGTGGTGTCAATGCTAAAGTATTACCTACTCCGATGATGAACGTCGTCAATGGTGGTGCACACGCTGATTCTACGGTTGATTTCCAAGAATTTTTCATCATTCCTGCTGGTTTCGAGACGTTTAAAGAAGCCTTACGTGCTGGTGTTGAAACATTCCACGCTTTAAAAGGAGTCTTAAAAGCCAAAGGTTATGAAACTGGTGTTGGTGATGAAGGTGGCTTTGCTCCATCTTGCAAACATGGTAATACCGAACCATTAGAACTCATCATGGAAGCTATCGTCAAAGCGGGTTATAAACCAGGTGAACAAATTTTCCTCGGCATGGATGTCGCTAGTAGCGAATTCTACGATAAGGAAGATGGTAAATATCATTTAAGAAAATCTAACCAAGGCGTGAAGACGAGCGAAGAGATGATCGCTTGGTATAAAGAAATGATTAAAAAATATCCAATCATCACTATCGAAGATGGTCTTGATCAATCCGATTGGGAGGGTTGGGCAAAACTTACGAAAGAATTAGGACAAGAAATTCAATTAGTAGGCGATGATTTATTCGTCACGAACAAAGAATTCCTCAAGAAAGGTATTACCCATAACGTCGCTAATTCGATTCTCATCAAAGTCAATCAAATTGGTACATTAACTGAGACATTAGATACGATTCGTATGGCTCAAACAAATGGTTATACTTGCATGGTGAGCCATCGTTCTGGTGAAACAGAAGATACGACTATCGCTGATCTTAGCGTCGCTGTGAATGCTGGTCAAATTAAAACTGGTTCTGCTTCTCGTACCGATCGTATTGCAAAATATAATCAATTATTACGCATCGAAGATGAATTAGGCGAAAATGCTGAATTTGAAGGCTTAAGAGCGTTCAAACGTTATCGCTTCGCTAAATAATCATTCTTCTTCAATTTAACACACTAAATCTCAGCATCTTCTCGGTGCTGGGATTTTTTTATGAACATATCTGATGAATTTTGTATAAATTCAATCTGACATATTGCGTTAGACCATAAGATTATTATATAGTGTTAGATAGTTAAGGGGGCTAAACTAATCATGGATAAAAATCTCGTCTCAATTGATCCATTCTTCGTCGAATGCATTGAATTATTAAAGGTTCCAGGCATCGAAACATTATTTACTTTCCTCGATGGGGAAGATGCAATTTTAAGAGTGCTTTATCTCAATGACAATATTAAGACCCCTTTAGACTTAGCTAATGAATTACATATTTCCAAAGGTCGTGTCGCTCAATTGGTCAAGTCATTATCGAAGAAGAAATATATTCGAACAAAAATTAATTTGTTAGACCGTAGGAA
The DNA here is from genome assembly GCA_944351395.1 of uncultured Bacilli bacterium. Lineage (GTDB taxonomy): Bacteria > Bacillota_I > Bacilli_A > RFN20 > CAG-826 > CALVUG01. The sequence goes on along the minus strand of CALVPP010000027.1, from coordinate 5,237 downwards.
AGTAGAAATTACTATTACTAATTTAGGATTAAATTATTTGAACGAAAAGTTTGATGCCGCGACTACGTTTATAAATGGTATTAGAAATAAAATTGGCGAAGAGACTATTACTCAATTAGTGGAATTTATACGTCATGCAAGAATGCTTCTTAAGGAGGATGACACAAATGGAAAAGAACATGACTGAAAATGTGAATGTGCAAAATAATAATCGTGTCGTCATGATTAAATTTGATGACGTCTCAAAAGAATTCCATATGGGTGATTCTATCATTAAAGCAAACGATCATATGTCCTTTGAAGTTTACGAAGGTGAATTTGTCATAGTCGTCGGACCATCTGGCGCTGGTAAGACTACTGTTTTAAATATTTTGGGTGGCATGGATAGCGCTAGTAGTGGACACGTCTATATCGATGGCGAAGATATTACTAAATTTAACGAAAAAGAATTGACAAATTATCGTCGTTATGACGTCGGTTTCGTCTTTCAATTTTATAATCTCATGCCTCATCTAACCGCTAGAGAAAATGTCGAACTCGCTAATGAAATAGTAAAAGAACCATTAGATACAGATCAAGTTTTGAAAAGCGTCGGATTGGAATCACGCATGGCTAACTTTCCAAGTCAGCTTAGTGGTGGCGAACAACAACGTGTTTCCATCGCTCGCGCTATCGCCAAAAACCCTAAGATTTTATTGTGTGATGAACCAACTGGTGCTCTAGATTATGAAACTGGTAAACAAATTTTGAAATTATTACACGATATATCACGCGAGATGAATAAGACAGTCGTCATCGTCACCCATAACCAAGCATTTACGAAAATTGCTGATAAAGTTATCAAGATTCGTAACGGGCAAATCTTAGATGTGACTGTCAATGAAAATCCTAAAGATATTAGTCAAATTTCTTATTAAACGAAACGCAGGTGAATTTCATTTATGCATAAGACTTTAGGCAAATCATTTTTAAAAGGTATTAGGAAAAATATTTCGAGATTAATCGCTATCATTTCGATCGTCCTTTTAGGTGTTGGTTTCCTTGCAGGTCTATTATCTTGTACACCATCGATCGAGCGTAGCGTCGATAAATATTATGATGAATATGATATCGCAGATATCGACTTTTCAACGTCCTATGGTGTTGGAAGAAGCGATTTAGATTTACTTAGGAGCGTCCAAGGCGTCCAAGAGATGAAAATCGAATATCGCATGGATGAAAACGCTATCGTGAATAATGAAAATTTAGCGACGAAATTTATTCAATACGATTTTGATAGTACGATTAATCGGCTCGACTTAGTGGAAGGACGACTTCCTACTGCTGGAAATCATGAATGTGCAGTTCACCAAAGTAACACTTTTCTCCTCGATATTAAAATTGGTTCACGTATCGATTATGGTGGTGAGACTTATACAGTTGTTGGTATAGTCAACGATCCTCTTTTCTTCGCAAATACCCGCCAAATTACCTCTTTAGATAAAGGATTTTTAGAAGTAATTTGCTATTTGAACGCTTTAGATTTTCCAGATCAAGAATTATTCACAAACATTTATATTAAAGTAGAAGGAGCAGAGAAACTTGATTCATTTGGTAGTCGATATAGTGAACTTGTAAATGATGTCGTAAACGAATTTCAAGCTATTAGTCGACAATTAGAAGATTCTAGGCGTCTAGAAATGCGTAGCATCATTGAAGATGAAGCCGAAAAAGAGATGCTCGCTGCTTTAAAGCAAATTAGAGATGAATATTTCCCTGATATTAGCGATGGTGCATTAGAGGGACTGATGTCCTATTTTGTGACGACTGATTTATTCGCACAGTTAGTAGATGAACAAATCGAAACTTATTTTGCTGATACGCCATTCCAAATCTATGCTTTAGGAAGAGATACTTTCCAATCTTATAGAACGTATAAGGAAAACGCTAATAAGGTGCAGACAATCGCTTTAATCTTCCCTGCATTTTTCATCCTCATCGCAGCATTGGTAGTTTTAACCACTATGACGAGGATGATTGAAGAGGAAAGAGGACAAATTGGTACTTTAAAATCTTTAGGTTATTCGCGTGCTGCTATCGCCGCTAATTACTTAGGGTATGGTGCTTTTGCGTCGATTATTGGTTCTATTTTAGGAGTCGTCGTCGGTATTTTGCTATTGCCTTGGTTCATCTATCAAGCATTTTCAACGATGTTTATTCTTCCTCCTTTCTTACTAACATTAAATATTGGTGGGACAATCATTTCTTGTCTTATCATGATTGCGACTGTCTTACTAGTTACTTTCCTCACTATTTTAAATACGCTTCGAGAAAAACCTGCTTATCTCATGCAGAAAAAAGCACCGAAACCCGGTAAGAAAATCTTCTTAGAATATATTCCTTTTTTCTGGAATAGATTGAAATTTAAAAATAAATCAGCTTTACGTAACGTCTTCCGTTATAAGAAACACATGCTTATGACGATCATTGGTGTCGCTGGTTGTACAGGATTATTATTAGCTGGTTTTGGCTTAAGCGATTCATTTAGCAACACGGCGAACATGCAAATTAATACTATCCAAAAATATGATATGAGCGTCAAAGTGGAAGATTCTTCCGTTTCTATAAGCGCCTTGGAACAATACGATAAGACGTTAGTGAGCATGAATAGCGCTATTATCACAAGTGATAATGATGAACAAGTGAGTGCTACATTAATCGCGTTTAGCGATGCGGCTATGGCGAAAAAATTTATCGATGTAGACGATGATTTTAACGCTAATTCGTTATACATAACAACTCAACTCACTCACGCTTATGAAGGCATCATGAATAACTTCAATTTTAGAGATTTGAGTGGTAAATATTATGAGAACCTCGTCGTCACTGGTGAAGCAGAGAGTTATCTAGCTAATTTCATATACATGGGTGAAAATGTCTATTACGATACTTTTGGAACGACGACATACAATGCATATCTTGTCAATCTAGATGGTTTAACTAATGAAGAAGTGGATGTTTTAATCGAAACTTTATTAGACGATCCTAACGTCACCGCTTACGATTTAAGTGCTGATAGTGCGAAGAATTTTGGCCTTTTACTCGATAATATCGATGGTATCGTCATCATCGTCGTCCTCGCTAGTGCAGCTTTAGCTTTAACTGTCATCTACAATTTGACAAATATAAATATCATCGAAAGAAATAAAGAAATCGCTTCTTTGAAAGTGCTAGGTTACCATAGGAATGAAGTGAGTGGTTATGTTTTTAAAGAGACCTTCATCCTCACGACGATGGGCATTTTAGTCGGGCTCGTCGCTGGTGTCTTATTGTTATTATTCCTCATCGCCCAGATTGGTACGCTTGAGACGGCAATTGGTCTTATGATTAATTGGTGGTCTTATTTCATCGCTATTGCACTAACTTATCTATTCCTCGGCATCGTCGACTTCATCATGTATTTTAAACTTAGACGTATCTCGATGGCGGATTCTTTAAAATCACCTGAATAGTGTTATAATTTAAATGCATTTAAATGTTACTTAACTAGAGGAGGTAATTTTTATGTTAATAGACGAAATAAGAAAAGCAAATATCGCTGCTTTAAAGGCTCACGATAAAGACTATCGCGCTATCTATAGCGTTCTCATCAATCGTTATGATTTGCTCGCAAAAGATAAAAAAGATATCGGAGATAATGATCTTTACGTCTTGGTGAGCAAAGTCATGAAAGAATTAGATGAAGAAAAAGAAGGTTATATCAAGACGAATAATCTTAATGGTGCCGCTAGTGTCGATAGACAAAAAGAAGCACTTAAACCTTATCTTCCTAAGATGCTTAGTGAAGAAGAAATAATCGTAGAGATTAATAAATTAGAAGATAAATCCATGAAAAATGTTATGGTTCATTTTAAGACGCATTTTAATGGTTTAGTGGACATGGGCAAAGTGAACCAAATTTTAAGGAATATGAACTAAGATGGCAAAAGTATTTTCTATACGTGTGAATACTGATGCAGAAGGGATGTATGACATCACTCGTGAAGTGAAAAATTATGTACGCAGTAGTGGAGTTAAAGATGGTATCATCGTCTTGCAAACTTTACACACGACGTGCGCTCTTACGATTAATGAGAATGCCGATCCTGATGTCAAAAGCGATATTTTGAAAGATTTAGGTAGAAAATTCCCTAAAGAGCCATATTTTGATCATTTTGAAGGCAATAGTGATGCACATGTTAAAACATCAATTATCGGACCATCATTAAGTCTTATCATCGATGATGGTAAAGTTTTATTAGGTACTTGGCAAAGCATCTATCTCATGGAATTTGATGGGCCTAGAGCAAGAGAAGTTAAGATGAAAATAATGGAGGATAAATAAAATGGATGCATTAGAAATGTTATTTACTCGTTATAGTTGTCGTGAATTTCAAAAAAAGGATGTAGAAGAAGAAAAAATCCATACGATTTTAAGAGCGGGTATGAGCGCACCTAGTGCAAGGAATATGAGACCATATCACATCATCGTCATGAAAGATCGAAACGTGATAGAAACTATATCTAAAACTTCGGTTGGCAAAAATCTTATGAATAGAGCTAATGTCTGCTTTGCTATAGTCGGTGATTTGAACATTAATCCTGCTTACGAATTCGTCTTAAATGATACGAGTAGTGTTATCACTAATATGCTTAATGCCGCTCACGCATTAGGTTTAGGTGCCTGTTGGTGTGGCCAAAGAAGAGACGATGACCATCTCGTAAAAGATGTATTAAATTTAGGGGATAAACAATTCGTCGCTGGTTTTATCGCTTTAGGATATCCGGCACAAAAGAAAGAACAAATCGATCGTTACGACGAAAAGAAAATACACATTGATAGATTTTAATCTTTTTCTATTTGAGTATTAGTGGTATCATTGATACTCGCTAGGGGCGTAGTTAAACGGCATAGCAACGGTCTCCAAAACCGTTATTGCGGGTTCGATTCCTGCCGCCCCTGCCATCTTGTAACTAACATTTTGATACAAATTAAAGGGTGTCAAAATTAGCGATATTTGTCCGAGAAATCGGGCATTTTTATTATGTTGCGTTTTGCTAGTAGATGAAAACTCGTTCGAACTGAGGAATTTTTAAAAATTAGTTCTACTAGAAAAATGAAAGCCTCTAGATAAACGTTTGTCTACTAGAAAAACGATACCCTACTAGTGTCAATAACATTTAAATTTTCCCCAAAAATCACGCTGGAATTTTCCCCA
>CALVPP010000026.1 GCA_944351395.1 uncultured Bacilli bacterium | reverse complement strand
TAGTGGCATATTTAAGTTGAAAAGGCAAAAGCAACAAAGAGAAATGATTTGTTGCATTTTGTTTTTCAATTAACCACAAATTTTAATTGTGTGTTGTACTATGTTTAGTTTGATATAATGATTTTACGATGAAGTTACGAATTTATCTTGCTATCGATTCTTTTTTGCCAAATCGTGATGGTAATGTCGTAGTAGTGGATGCTCTTGCTAGATCTTTTAAAAAAATGGGGCATGAAGTTTTTGTCATCACGCCTAATAGGAAAAATAGAATCGATAATTTACCTTATGAGGTATTGTATTCTCCTTCCTTTTTCGGAAGAAGTCATTATTCGTTAGCAAAATCATATTTATCGAAAAAGATTAAAACTCACATACTAAGCAGCGAATTGCCTATTATTGTAAATACCCACTCCTCATATTTTCTTTCACGTGCAGTAGGTAAATTTACTAATAAGAATCACATTCCGTCATTATTTACTTTGCACACGAAACTAGTAGTGGATTTTTTAAATTTTACTCACTCCAAAGCATTGACAAAATTATTAGTTAAAAAACAAGTTCAATGGATGAAAAATTATGATGCATTAAGTGCGATTTCAAAAGCTACTTATGAAAGTTTAATTCCATACGGGCTTGATATGAAACCTCATTACATCACTAATGGCACGAACATCCGTCTACCGATGAAACTAAGTCTTGATAAGGAACAGTTTAAGAAAAAATATAAACTGAACGAAGATGATTTTCTTTTGTTGCATGTCGGACACCTTACTTGGCAGAAAGGATTTAAAGTTATAATTGAAACCTTAAAATTGCTAAAGGATGAAAATATAGCATTTCATTTTTTGTCACTAGGCGAAGGAAAAGATGAAAAAGCGATTAAAAAATACGCTAAAAAGATGGGAGTGTTAGACAAGATGAGTTTTATTGGTCAGACCGATAATTTAATTGATCTTGCTATGTTCTATTCTTATTCTGATTTATTCTTTTTCCCATCGACATTTGATAGTTTTTCTTTAGCGGTGCGGGAAGCGGCATTTTACAAATTACCAACACTTTGTATCAAAGACTCTGATGTTGCTTACCGCATGAAAAATGATGAAAATGCATTTTTAGAGAAAGAAGACGCTCAAGCGTTCAAAGATAAGATAGTCGAAATAATTAAAATGGATAAAAAAGATTTATTAAAGATTGGAGATCAAGCAAAGCGAACGCTAATTACGTCATGGGATGAAATTGCTAAATCATATGAAAAATTATATATCGAAGTCATCGAGAACAATAAATGATTTAAAATCATTGTTTTTAATGTTTTTATTATTATAATAAACAAGGAAAGAGGTTTAATGAAATGATGGATAAGATTTTAATTGAAACAAGTGCAAGGCATGTACACGTGACGCTTGAAACATTAAAAATTTTGACAGGAAAAGATACGCTTGGAGTGAAGAAGATGCTTTCTCAGCCTGGTCAATTTGCAAGCGATGTTAGGCTTGATTTAGTAGGACCAAAACGCACGATTAGTGGCGTTTCAATTCTTGGTCCAGTCAGAAGCGAAAATCAAGTGGAGATATCACTTACTGATGCAAGAACTTTAGGTCTTAATGAAGTACCAGTTCGTCTAAGCGGCGATATAGAAGGTACACCTGGATTAAAAATTGTCGGTCCAGCTGGCGAAGTAGAAATTAGTCAAGGTGTCATCGTCGCTAAAAGACACATTCATATGACTCCTGAAGACGCAAATCATTTTGGTGTTAAAGATAAAGATGTCGTCAAGGTTAAAGTATCGAGCAAAGATCGTTCACTAATCTATGATGACGTGGTCATCCGCGTAAGCGAAAAATTTGCTTTAGCGATGCATGTCGACACTGATGAAGCTAATGCCGCTCATCTTAGTGGTGAAGTTTATGGCGAAATCGTCAAGTAGTCATTGAATTATATTTTTATTTCAATTAACATATTAACTAGCGAATTATTTAGATGATAGTTTGCCTCATCAAGAACCGCTCATCGAGGTCTTAGGAGCGGTAGCAACTCTATTAAAATCCTAATAGTAAGTGCTCACCTCAATTAAGATGAGAGGATATATGAATATTATTATTAACTTTCCTCTCATGTGCAGGAAAGTTTTCTTTATTTTGGAGGTTAAAAAAATGGAAGGAAAATATCTCTTTACATCAGAAGCGGTGAGCCCAGGACATCCTGACAAAATCTGTGATAAAATTGCTGACGCCATCTTGGATGCATGTTTAAAAGAGGACAGTGACGCAAGATGTGCGACCGAATGTCTATTCATCGATGATTTATTAATTTTAGGCGGTGAAATCTCATTTAAAAAGCCACAAATTTCCATCAATTATGAAAAAATAGCACGAGATGTAGTTATCGGATTAGGCTATGATCATGATGCTTATGGATTATTAAATGGGCATAAGATGCGCATAGAAAATCATATCCGTACGCAAAGTATCGAAATTGCGAACGCAGTGAACGATGATGATATTTTAAAACTAGGTGCTGGCGATCAAGGTATCATGTTCGGTTATGCATGTAACGAATCCTCATCTTATCTTCCATTAGCCCATCTACTATCGCTTGAATTAGTTAAACTTGCTACCGAAAAGATGAAGAGCGGTGAATTTAAACACGCTAGACCAGATATGAAATCAGAAGTAAGTATTGAATACGATAACGGGAAGCCAATTGCTATTAGAAATATGGTCATGAGTGTGCAACACGATGAAAATATAGATATTGACGCATTTAGAAATTATGTTTTGAACGATATTATGAAAGTGGTCGCTAAACGTCACCATCTCAATGAAGATTTTACATATTTTATCAATCCTTCAAATTCTTTCGTCGTCGGTGGTCCGCTCGGCGATACTGGTTTGACAGGAAGAAAAATCATCGTAGATACATATGGCGGTTATGCACATCATGGCGGTGGTTCATTTAGTGGAAAAGATCCTTCTAAGGTCGATAGGACAGGTGCTTATCTTGCTCGTTACATCGCTAAGAACATCGTCGCTAGCGGTATCGCTTCACGTGCGGAAGTGCAACTAGGATACGTCATTTCTCAAAAAGACGCTTTAACTCTTACAGTAGATACTTTTGGGACTTCTAAATATTCTCCTTCTTATTTAAGTAATATGGCAAAAACTATATTCGATACAGTACCCGGAAAAATTATTAAAAATTTTAAACTCAATAAACCGTCTTTCCGTTATCAGGATACGTCAAATTATTCGGCTTTCTATCATGATGATTTAGATTTACCTTGGGAAAAATTAGATAAGGTTGAAGAAATAAAAAAATATATTGTTCATAATGATGAATAAACCGTGGTTATTGTATGAATGAAAAAGAATTAAAACAATATTACAAAGAAGGATATTATAAGACTAGTGGTGCACCTTCAAATCTAAGAAATATCAATTCTGTTAAAATGATAGATATAAGCGAGGATGATTTAAAATCCATCGCTCAAGGTAATCTTACGTTATATGACACAATTATAAATGATCATAATGATGATGAACTTGTCATGGTGCGAACTAATAAACGCTATCGCCCAAATATCGATGATAATAAGAAAAAATATCGCGTCGTGAAGTTACTAGATGTATATGAAAATGAAGCACCTATTTCAATTAGTTTAATACATAGAGCAAAGCGTCTTAAAAACTGAGAAAAATAAATTTAAAATGAGTATTATTTTGGGCTACTTTTTGCTATCATAAAATTAGAATTTCTCATCACGATTCTTTGAAAGGAGTTACTTGATATGAAATACCAAATTGTTGGTAAGAACATCGAAGTGACTGAAGGTATTAGCCATGCTATCGAATCAAAACTTTCCCGCATGGACAAATATTTTGTCATCACCGATGATGTGACTTGCCGAGTGGTCGTGAGATCTTACAAACGTGGAGCAAAAGTGGAAGTGACCATCTTCACTAAGATGATGGATTTCCGAGCGGAAGTAGTCAATGAAGATTTATACGCCGCTATCGACTTAGCCATCGACAAATTAGAAGGACAAATGCGTAAATTGAAGACGCGTATGTCGCGCAAACAGACACGCCTTAGTCTAGGTAAAGCAATTGCGTTTGAAAATTTTGAAGCAGACAAAGAAGTTGAAGATAATGAAGAAGTGGTACGCACAAAATCTGTCTACCTCAATCCGATGACGATTGATGAAGCGGTGACGCGTATGGATGCTTTAGATCATGATTTCTTCTTATATCTTGATAGCGATGATGAAAAAATAAGCATCGTCTACCATCGTCATGATGGTGGTATTGGTCTCATCCAAGCGGAGAACGAAGTAAAATTATAAGCTAAATTAATATAGGGCTGCTCTAATAAACAGCCCTTTTTTAGTGCAAATTTTCATTTTTTTGATGATTTTAATATATTAAAGTGTATAATTTCTAAACATATGAAAAAAGTATTAGCAACTGACTTAGATGGTACGCTCTTCTATCCTAGAAGATACTTTGGTCTCATCGCGAAGAAAAATGTCAAATTTTTAAGACGTTATATCGACGATGGCGGGAGAGTAGCGCTCATCACTGGACGCAGTCAAGATTTTATTAAAAAAGTCATGAAAAAGGTCGCTCGTCCGATGGATGCGATGACTTGTAATGGTGCGAACATGATGATCGATGGTAAGATGATCGAGCAAAAATATATGAGCGAAGAAGAAATGCGTTCTGTCATCAATTATCTCGATGAAAAATATCATCCATTAGCGTTCATTCTCATGACCGATAATTTTCCGAGTATCGTCGCTGCTAAAAGACGAAATATTATATTGAAATTATTGTATCGAATTTGGTATTTTTTCCAATTCTCCTACGCGGAGAAATATACTTTTAGCGATAGGAATAAGCCTGATGGATTATTTAATAATCAACTCAAGACGAATAAGATTTCTAAATTACTCGTCTTCATGGGACTTAGAAAGAAATATATCGAACTCAATAAAGAAGTTAATAAAGAGTTAAGAGCGAAATTCTCGCATTTAGAATTTTCTTGGTCTAACCAAGTGATTGAAATTACTCCACATGGGGCAGAAAAATCAAAAGCCATATCAAAATATCTAGAACATCTTAATATCGCACCCGACGATTGTATCGTCGCAGGTGATTCTGGTAACGATATTACGATGTTTGAAACATTTAGAAATAACGTGTGTATGGGGCACGCTTCCAACACCGTTAAAAAATATGCGACGCATATCGTCTCTCATTATTACGATATCGATCGCTTTGTCTATGAGGAAGATAAGGGGTTTTAAAATATGAACAACATCTCACTTTACATTCTTAATATTTATCATTACTCGCTCATGATTCGTGACACTTTAGAATATGCGATGGATAAGCCAAGTTATAATTATCAATCCTATCTCATGAAAAAAGATCTCATCATCCGTGGATTAGAACCTAACACTCCATTTGGTTCATTCTTGGAAAAAAATAATACAGATGAAAAACATATTGGTGATGAGATAAAGTCGAAGATTAAAACATTTTACGATGATGTTTATGGCGAAGATTCAACGATTATTAAAGTTAGTCCAGAACACGAACTACGTGTTGATAAAGCACAGCATATCGCTATTTATAACTATGTTATAGGTATCTATGAAACGATGTTAGATATTCTTAATAGTTACATTCGTGTTGCCAAACAAAATAATCAATTAGAGCCAGAAATTGATAAACTAATTCACACGAACGAAGCGTTTTACCGCGGTTTCGTCTATTTACAATTAGTGCAAGATCTCATGAAGCAATTCCAGGAATTCCAAGTCGTGATGAACGAGACGAAAGGGCAGCCATCTCCCCAATCCAATTACATTTCACAAGATATTAATAAATTATTTGGTTTCTTAAAATTTGTGAAAGATCATTGTAAATTGACCGACGCTAATACACGCGACATGTTCGACGATGTATCTCGACTATTAGATATGGTGCAGGGGAAAAGAGATCTTCCAAGCGGTAAAAAATTCCCTGATGTATTTAATGATACGATTAAACATATTTTGGAATATGTTAAACCTAATGAAATTTTGTGGCGTGACACATATAATCCTCTTTATAAGGAGCTCATGGATATCGCACACAAGGAAATAGAAAAAAAGAAGATGCAAGCGGAAGAGAATAAAGATCATCAAGCTTAATTTAGGATAATGTAGAAAGGAATAAATTTAGCAAAATTTATAGCACATATAAAATAATTTTGTTAAAATGGTAAGCACTATGGAAAAGAAAAACGTTAAAACAAAAAAGAATCGACGCATCAGCTGGAAGGAATGGACCTTTTATGCGATAGCGATAGTCATCGCTCTCTTCGGTTTATCACTCATGATTACTGGCATCATAGGGGACAATCTAGGCGTATCTTTAGAAAATAATCCTATTAAGGCAGCAGAAAAGGATTTTATCGCTACTGGATTTGCGATGAATTTTAGAAATCTTGGTCTCGTCATCATCGCATTAGGTGCGCTAGTGGCGATTATCACTCTTATGGTTAATGCGAAAAAATCAGACCGTGAACACGAAAAACAATTACGCCGCCAAGAAAGACTTTCTTCGGATAGTGATGAGACAAAAACTTTATCCACTAATGAATAAGAGGCCCTGCCTCTTTTTTTGAAAATAATCTTAGTTATGAATAAAAAAAGAAAATTACTTGCTATCTCATTATTCGCTATTACCTTGTCATCTTGCGATCCGACAAGTGTTAGTTTAGAAGTGGCGAAAGAAAGATGGAATGATATCGTTTCTAATGCAAATAGTAATGTTTTGGCGTTCACAATCGACTATCATTATGAAACCGAAGACTATTCTTATTCACTTCAACAAAAACTCGATTTAAACAATAATTATTTTTATTCATTGTCTGTCGAAGAAGATTATAAATATCAAACAGTCGTAAAAAATGAGGCTTGGATTTTTCAAAACAATTCATATTTGTATAGAGTATATAGAAATTCGATAAATGATGTAGAGGGCGAACATTATCGTCTAGAATCAATTCATTCGACGCCTGCCGAGATGAACGCTAATTTTAAGTTGAATTATGAAAGTTATAGGCCTAAATTAGCCATCGATTTAAAAACGCACTTCACTGAAGCATTGCATTCTATTGAAGTTTTATTCAATGATGTAGAGAGTAATGCAGAATATTTTAGCGATAGAGCAGGTCAACTTGCTGTTCGTGCTTCAAATGATACTTATGTTTTTATCGACGATTATAAATTAGTCACATTCATTTCGAGAAATGAAAAAGAATCAAAACATTACGAAATCGATTATTCAACAGTGAATTTAGCTAAACCTGATTTAAATTTGTATCCTTTAAAATAATATCTAGTAGACGACGATAAGACTTTTCTCAAGAGCGTAAAATGAGCATAATCCTTTCGTCTGTCTTAAGACGATTTTTTCAAATAATTTTTGTTCTTTTAATAATGTTTCTAACGATTTAGCAATGGAATCATCCCCACAATAAGATATGACACACTTATTAGTTCTATCTTCTTTTTTTTGGATTTGACTCACGATGTATTTAATTGTTTGATTAAAAGTTAAAAAAGTTTTGTCTTGTGCGATGTCTCCATCGTCAGCTTTGCATAACGTCTTAATACGAGCCAAACTAACAATTTTAGCTAAGATACGATTAATACGCCCTTTTTTGACTAAATTATCATATTTTGTAAGAGTGAAATGGAGTGATAATTTATCGCGGAACGCGATGATTTTAGTTTTGATTTCTTCATAAGGTAACTTCGCTTCTATTAATTTAACTAATTCATCGACGATAAGTTCTTCTGTCCCTGCTGTGCCTTTTGAGTCAATGACAAAAACATGTTTATCATTATTCACTTTTTGCGTAGTAGCACTTTGATAACTACCGCTTAGTTTTGAAGAAATAGTCACTATAAAATTATATGTAGCAGTGGATGCTTCTTCATAGCTTAAAGGCGAAGGACAACTAGAATTAGATGTTTTGCCTTTATCCATAGCTTCTAACATTTTTTTATAATCAATATTATCATCGTCTACAAAATCCACTCCATCGACATTAATGACAAATGGAATGACGCTAAAAGCGATATTTGGATGATCTTTTAGATAATCGCTTCTTAAATCACAAGCGCTATCGACAATTATTTTGTATGACATAACTTAAATCATCTCCTTGAGGTATCATAAAATGGAGACTAACGAAGTCTCATTTCAATGATATTTATTAGCATTTTTATGCATTATGTACGGGATTGGCGGAGAAAAAGGGATTTGAACCCTTGCGCCCCTTTCGAGACCTATGAGCTTTCCAAGCCCACCCCTTCAACCACTTGGGTATTTCTCCGCGATGAACTTTTTATCGCCTTTCTTTAAGAAAAGCATATTGATTATAACAAAGTCAAAAGTATAAATCATCTAAAATATTGTATAATGTGTATATGCTCGAATTTTTAGTAGGTATTGCCGATGATGGTATAACTCTCTTCAAATTTTGTAAAAAATATTTAAAGAATGCCTCTTTATCACGTCTCTATGCTATTTTTCGCAAGAAAGATGTTAAGGTAAATGGTAAACATGCGAAAAGAGGTGAAGTGCTTCATTCAGGCGACAAAATATCGATTTATGGTAAAGATGTAAATTCGCTCGCTTCTTTAAAAGAGGACGAAAAGATTATTCCTAAGCCTTTACCGTTTCCAATCATTTACGAAGATGAGAATATATTAGTAGTAGATAAGCCTAAAGGTGTTTTATCACAAAAAGATAAGAAAGATGTCGTTTCATTAGTAGAGTATGTCAATTCTTATTTATCTTTTAGGAATATTGATGCGAAAGCATATCCTATTCATCGTCTCGATAACATGACGAGCGGCGTTAGTATACTCGCTAAAAATTATCATGCTGCTAGAGTGCTATCTTCCGCTTTTTTAGATCATGAAAATGTTGAAAAAATATATATTGCACTTTGTTTTGGCATAGCCAAAGAAGAAGAAAACATTAAGAAAAAATTAAAAAAAGACGATAAAATTAATTTTGTACGTGTTGATGAAAACGGAAAAGATGCATTTACACATTATAGATTGATTAGATTGTTCAACGAACAATTATCACTTTTAGAGATTCATATTTTAAGCGGCAGAACACATCAAATAAGAGTGCACCTTGCAAGCGAAGGTCTTCCTATCGTCAACGATGAGAAATATGGCGATTTTTCAAAAAACAAATGGTTTGAGAAAAAGTATCATGATAATCGTCTTTTCCTTCATGCGAAAAGTATTTGTTTTAAAAACATTGATGATGATACATTAAAATATTTAGAAAGCAAAAAATTCATCTCACCTCTACCAAAAGTAGAGGCTAATGTATTAAAATTACTCGAAGGGGTTTAATTATGGAAAAATACGAAGTTAATGTGAAGAGGTGGTTATCTTCTCCAAAAGTCGACTCACCAACCAAAGCAATAATTGAAAAAATGAGTGCAAAAGAAAGAGAAGATGCTTTTTATAAAGATATCGAATTTGGCACAGCGGGGATGAGAGGCATCATGGGCCCTGGCACAAATAGATTTAATATTCACACTTTAAGAAAAGCTAATATTGGTTTTGCGAAATATTTACTCGCTAATTTTAAAGACGCAAGAGAAAGAGGTGTCGTCATCGCTCATGACAATAGAGAGGGTGCTGACACATTTCAAAATTTATGTGCCGAAATACTAAATGATTTTGGCATAAAGGTTTATGTGTTCGACAGCTTACGACCAACACCAGAATTATCTTTTGCTGTACGTTATTTAAATACTGTTGGCGGCATCATGATTACCGCTAGTCACAACCCTAAAGAATATAATGGCTATAAAATTTATGATGAATTTGGTGCACAACTCGTGCCAGAAAAAATTGCCCCTCTTATCGATATAATTAACAAGTTAGGTGACGAACTAAACGTTAGTTATGAAAAAATGACACCACGCGGTGAGTTAATTTTATTAGATGATAAGGTCGATGAAGAATATGTGAAACTAGTTTTAAATATTAGTCTTAATAAAGAACTTGATAAATCTAATTTCCGCATCGTTTTTACCCCACAACACGGGGCGAGTTACGCGAACGCGATGCGCGTCTTTAAAACGTTAGGATATGACATTTATCCAGTATTGTCACAGTGTAGTCCAGATCCAAATTTTAGCGGGACTATTACTCCTAATCCTGAAGATCCACGCGCCTACGTCGACGCTATTAAATTAGCGAAAGAAGTTAACGCTAATCTAATTGTTACTACCGATCCTGATGGCGATAGGTGTGGTTTAGGATTTTTAAATAAGAAAGGTGAATATACATTACTCACCGGCAATCAAAGTGCGGTGATGTTACTAGATTACATCTTAAAAATGCGAAAAGAAAAGGGCTTATTATCAAATGATGGCGTCGTATATAACACGATTGTCACATCTCCTTTTGGTAATGACATCGCTAAATCTTATGGGATGAAAGTTGAACCGTTCTTAACTGGTTTTAAATTTATTGGTGAACAAATTCATCGTCATGAAGTAAATGGTGGACCGCATTTTGAATTTGGATATGAAGAATCTTATGGCTGCCTTATCAAAGATTTCGTCCGCGATAAAGACGCTACTCAGGCAATTGTCATGTATGCAGAGATGGCTCTCTATTATCATTTACAAGGCTTAGATCTAGATGATGTATATCTTTCCTTAGAACAAAAATTTGGTTTCCATGAAGATGAAGTTTATTCGATGAATTTCGTCGGTTTAGAAGGGGAAGTTAAACTTAAAAATTTATTGAAAAATTTGAGGGATAACCCAATCGATTATCTATTCGATAGCGAAGTTATTCGCCTAGAAGATTACGCTCTTAGCATAGCTAGAGAAGGAGATAAAGTTTATCCTTTGACTTTGCCTAAATCAGACGTCTTTAGATTATTTTTGGAAAATGGTGATATAGTCGCTATTAGACCAAGTGGTACAGAACCTAAATGTAAATTTTACGTCATGGCGTTTGCTAAAGATGGTTCTGTTAAAGGACGTGCTAAATTGCTTTATGACGCTCTTTTAGAAAAATTAAATTTAAAATAGATGTTCCAACTTTTTAAGTGTTAGATATATACCTTCTTTATCATAACTTTCTTCACTTAAAAGAATATCTTTAGGCTTTGCTTTAGCTAAATCGCTATCTTTCATCATAAATCCATATTTTGCTAGTTTTAACATTTTAAGATCATTATCCATATCGCCAAAGGCGATGATATGGTCTTTTTTAATTTTTAAATGAGCAGCAATCTTTTTTAAAGCAAAGCTTTTGTCTACTCTTACATCGTAAACTTCATCGAATGGTAAAAAAGACCAAAAGCGGCAACGTAGATATTTCTCTTCATTGATTCTTCTATTGATTTTGTCGTTATATGATGGGGTGTTTGGTTCGATTATGAAAGTGATAGGATCTTTATCTAATATTTTTTCTAATGGACCAAAATGTGTTTTTACACCTTCATGAAAAAAGGTTTTCAAAATATCTTTATCTTCTTTTAACATCCATATTTCATCTAGAGTTTCTAATAAGACGTTTTTTATTTCATCTTTTAAATCGTGCACGATATTGATGATGACATTTCTATCGTAATGATATGTAAAAGAAGCAAATGTATCATCATCATCAATGATAGCTGCCCCGTTATAAGCGATAGTCGGTGTTTTAAGACCTAATTTTTCTTTATAGGGTAATATAGCTTTATATGGTCTACCCGAGGCTAAAACGATATGATGACCCTTATTAATTAATTCTTTGAGTATTTTAAAAGTCATTGGTGAAATATCTTTTTTATCATCAATTAAAGTGCCATCTAAATCGATAGCAATAAGATAAGGCTCTTTATTCATTTGTTTTAGTTACCAAACCAATGGCGTTTTTGACACGATTTAAAACGATAGATGCACGGGCGTGCGCTTTTTTAGCGCCATTAGATAATACCTCGTTTAAATATTCTTTATCGTTTCTAATAGCGTTATATCTCTCTTGTAGTGGTTTAAGTTCATCATTAATTGCGTTAGCAACCTCTTTTTTAAACGTGCCATAATTCGCATTTTTAAATTGAGTTGTTACTTGCTCAATTGTCATATTTTTCAAGGAAGCATAAATGTTAATTAAATTTGCTATGCCAGGTTGATTAATAGGATCGAATTGAACGATGCCAACCATATCTGTTACTGCACTCATAACTTTCTTTTCCACAGTTTTTTCATCATCCAAGAGGAATATATCGCCTTTAGGATCGGACTTCGACATCTTCTTAGTTGGATCTTTTAAAGACATGATGCGTTTGCTAGATGTATTTACTAATGTTTTTGGTAATGTCAAGACGTCGCCATATCGTTTGTTGAAGCGGTGGACGAGGTCTCTTGCTAATTCGACATGTTGAGTTTGATCTTCCCCAACCGGTATAACTTTAGCGTCGTATAAAACGATATCGGCTGCCATGAGGACAGGGTATGTAAAAATGCCTAAACCGATAGCTTCATTTTTTAAACTAGCAGTTAATGATTTAAATTGTGTCATGCGTGAAAGTTCACCCATGTAGAGATAATTCATCAAAATTGTGGACAATTCCGCGTGATCTGGTACTTGTGATTGTAAAAATATAGTAGCTTTTTTTGGATCGATACCACTAGCGAGAAATAAGGATAAAACATCTAATGTATTATCGTGTAATACTTCCTTTTCGATAGGCAAGGTAAGTGCGTGTAAATCCGCAATAAAGTAATAGCAATCATATTCATCGACGTAAGATTTTAATCTTTTTAAGACACCTAAATAATTGCCTAATGTTAATTTGCCAGTTGGTTTGATACCTGTAAGTAATATGTCCATAACTTTTTCCTCTAGCATATTTTAGCGATATTTCACACACATTTCAAATGAGGACTAAATAAAGTCCTCTTCCTTCTTCAATCGTTGACTTAGCGAGTTCGTATAAGTATCATTTAATGAGGTGATAACTATGATTAAATTATACGTTTCTCCAAGCTGCAGTTCATGTCGTAAAGTAAAAAAATGGTTTGATGAACAACACATTCCTTATGTTGAAAAGAACATTTTTCAATCGCTAAATGAAGAAGAGTTACGTGACATGCTCAATAAATCATTAAATGGAACCGAAGATATTATTTCTACTCGTTCTAAAATTATTAAAGAACAAAACATCAACATTGATGATATGAGCATTAGCGAATTTGTAAAGTTCGTCAAGGAAAACCCTTCCGTTTTAAAGCGACCAATCATGGTCGATGATAGGCGTTTACAGACAGGATATGATGAAGATGAGATAAGTGTTTTTATACCTAAAGCACGTCGTATAGCAATGGAATCTTGTAACGCGAAAGAGTGCCCAAAATATCAAGAATGCGAAGCAAAGATTTGTGATGGTGAGGAAAAATAATGATCATCACCTTTGCTGATGAAAATATTAATTTATTTTTTGCAAATTACTCTTACATCATCGCTATTATAAGCGTGGTTCTCGTTTTTGTTTTTACTATATTTTTGTTTTTAAACAAGAAAAAAACTAAAAACATCACTTATGATAAATTTTTAAATCTTTTTGTGAGAGAAAATATCGTTTCAATCGATAAATATGATGATGGTTTAAAAGTAAAAGTAAAAAATCAAGATATCGTCAAAACATATCGTCTACTCGATTTAGACTTTAAATTTCATTTATTAAACGACGATATCTTTTATTTTCGATACGACGAAAACGTTATTCACGAACTTATATTAAAGGGAAATGAGCTTTAAGGCTCGCTCGATATCTTCTATCGGTAGACCCATGACATTATAATAACTACCTTCAATATGATGTATGAGAGGGTAATCATCTTGTATACCATAGGCACCAGCTTTATCGAGTGGTTTAAATTTATCGATGTATTCTTCTATTTGTTCTTCATTCAATTCGTTAAAATAGACGATAGATTTTATCGTTTTAGAAATCTCGTATTTTTTATTGATGATAGTATAACCGCTCAAGACGATATGCTTTTTGCCACTTAACATACGAAGCATTCTTTTTGCATCTTCTTCATCTTTTGGCTTACCTAAAATAGAATTCGAGATGATGACGATTGTATCGCACGCTAAAACGGTATCATCGACATGTTTACGATAAACGTCGTAAGCTTTTAATCTAGCTAAATCGTAAGCGAGGTCAGATTGATTTAAATCTGGGTGATCGCTTTCATCGTAAGTTGATGGAATGACGACAAAGTCATCACTTATCATCTTCAATATTTCTTTGCGCCTAGGTGAACTAGAAGCGAGGATGAGCATAAAATTATCCTCTATTAACGTTGATGAGGACAGTGATCATCGGCGATCTTGCTGTCATATCATAAACATAGTTCTTGACAACTTTTTCTATGTTATTGCAAATAGTATCTTGATTTAATGTTACCTTGGAATTTAATTCTTTTGTCACGGTCTCTTCGACGAGATTTTTTATGTTCTTTAAAATATCATTATTTTCTAGATACATAAATCCGCTTGAATGAATAGCAGGTTTACAGATAAGTTTTCTTTCTTTTAAATCTAAACTTAAAACGATAGCGATGATTCCTTCATCGTTCAATATTTCACGGTCACGGATGACGTTTGCGTTTAAACCACTCAAATCATTACCGTCAATGTAGACATCATCTGCTGGTACCTTACCATCTTTGACGATGAATTGATTGCGCATGTTAAGCATTTCACCATTTTCATTTACAAATACGTTTTCCTTTGGAATTCCTAAAGAGATGGCGATATTGCCATGAATTTTGAGCATACGATATTCGCCGTGCATCGGCATGAAATATTTGGGGCGGACGAGTTTTAGCATGAGTCTTAATTCTTGTTTAGCAGGATGGCCAGAGGAATGGATTTCGCTTAGGACAGTGTTAGTAAGGACATTCGCACCATTACGAGTCAATTTATTGACGACGCGATTGATACTCGCACCGTTACCTGGAATAGCGGAACTTGAAAAGACGACCGTATCACCAGGAATGATCGATAATTGTTTATGATCGCCATTTGCGATACGTGCTAAAGCAGCCATTGGTTCGCCTTGTGAGCCAGTGCAGATGATACATAATTCATTATTACGTACAAATTTAACATGTTCTAAATCGACAATTTTATCATCAGGTATGTGCATGAAACCATATTGTCTTGAGAAGTCGACGACATTTTCCATAGAACGACCGACGACACAAACTTTACGTCCGAATTTGATAGCGGCCTCAATGATTTGTTGAATACGCGATAAGTTAGAAGAAAAAGTAGAGACGATAAGACGTCCAGTAGCCGTGCTAAAAATATCATTGATCGAACGCACGACGTTCGTTTCACTAGGAGTGTAACCTTCTATTTCAGCGTTGGTCGAATCGGCCATGAGGAGTGTAACTCCTTCGTCACCCAACTTGGCGAGTTTGTTGAGTTCAATATCAGGGC
The DNA here is from genome assembly GCA_944351395.1 of uncultured Bacilli bacterium. Taxonomy (GTDB): domain Bacteria; phylum Bacillota_I; class Bacilli_A; order RFN20; family CAG-826; genus CALVUG01. The sequence continues at coordinate 1,232 of CALVPP010000026.1, read as the reverse complement.
CGATAGGGGTGAGATCGATTTTAAAATCACCAGTGGAGACGATACGTCCTTCTTTCGTATCGACGCATATACCATATGAATCAGGAATTGAGTGGGTGACGTGAAAAAAAGTAACTTTAAATTCACCTGCGACGTCGATGACTGAATCAGCGTTATAAGGAACGATTCTGACGTTTTCTTTTATTTTTGATTCCTCTAATTTACGTTTGATGAGTCCAACCGCAAATGGTGGAGCGTAGATTACTGGAATGTGTACTGTTTGAATTAAGAAAGGAATACCACCTATATGGTCTTCGTGACCATGAGTGATGAATAGAGCTTTAATTTTATTGCGATTATTTTTTAGATGTGAATAGTCGGGAATGACGTAATCCACCCCGATTAAATCTTCTTCGGGAAAACGCACACCAGCATCTAGTAAGATGATAGATGTTGCTGATTCGATACAATAAGTATTTTTACCGACTTCACATAATCCACCAAGGGCGAAAATATGAATCGGTTCAAAAGAAAGATTAGAAGCCATGTGCATTTTCCTCCTTTCACGTATTATTCTTATAAATTCTCAAGATTATCGTTACAAATAATTATGACATTAAAACTAGATTTTGTCTACATTGCTATTGCTGATTCGATAATTTTAAATGGTTCTTTTTTATCGATGTGATCGTAATATAGTATGCCATCTAGATGATCAATTTCATGCTGCAAGGCGATAGCCAACAAATCTTTAGCTTTAAATGTTACTATCTTATCATCAAGATAAGAATATGCTTCGACTGTTATTTTATAATTACGATAGACGAAGCCTGGGTGGTTATTTTTAACTGATAAACATCCTTCACCATTTCTAAGATATGATAATTTCACACTTTTAGAGATGATGACTGGGTTAGCTAACACATATTCGTATGAGTTTTCACCATCGTTAATATAAATTGCGATGAGACGTATATTTTTGTTTATTTGTGGGGCCGCTAAGCCTATACCAGGCTGTATGTGATATTTATTTGCAATATCTTCATCTTGGGACATCTTAAGATAATCTAACATTTCAAGCCCTAAGGGTTTGTATTCACTTAGTTGTTCATTAGAAATAGATTTAGATTTTTCACGCAATGATTTATTTGAGTCTAAAACGATATTAAATAATTTCATACAACTATTATCTTATAAATTTTTACAAAAAGATACGGCAAAAAGAAGCAAAAGCTTTGCTTTTTCAAAAATAG
>CALVPP010000025.1 GCA_944351395.1 uncultured Bacilli bacterium | reverse complement strand
TAGTGGCATATTTAAGTTGAAAAGGCAAAAGCAACAAAGAGAAATGATTTGTTGCATTTTGTTTTTCAATTAACCACCAAGCATAAAATCTATAAAAAACGACTATTTTGTAGTATAATAAAAAAAGTAATGCCCTATGTTAAATGAAGCAACAATAGAAGAAAGTATTATAAGTCTACTTCAAGCTAAAGGATTTGAATTCTTAGATTTTGATAATGATTGGCTCATTGAGAGAAGTCTTGATGAGTTTGTTAATCGTGAAATACTTTATGAATCGTTGACTAAGATAAATAGAATAAATGATGGCGAAATAATAAATGAAGCAATTAATAGGTTAACTAGAGTGGATAACCCTTCTTTGTTTGAACGAAATTATCTAATTCACAAAATGTTATTAGAAGGAGTAACTATTGAGTCATCAAAATATAAAGTTAATCCACTAATTAAATTCATCGATTTTAAAAGCATTGATAATAATACATTCCAAGTTGTCCATCAGGTTAAGTTTAACGAAGGAAGAAATACTAGAATCCCTGATGTTGTCGTTTATATAAATGGATTACCTCTAATAGTGATGGAACTTAAATCATTACTAGAAGGAGCTACTGGAGCAACTCTAGAAGATGCATACAATCAATTAGGGGGATGCTCAGAATCTAACGGCTATAGATACGATATTCCTACTTTATTCAATTATTCAGCCTTTTTAGTAATATCTGATGGTGTAATCACAAAAATAGGAACATTAACTTCTAAATTCGACCGCTTTAATGAATGGAAGAGTGTTAACGGTGAAAAAGGATACGATGATAGTTACGTTCATAAGCTTGAAGTATTTATTAATGGTGTTTTTGAAAAAGCAAGGTTAATGGACATCATTGAAAACAATCTATTCTTTATTCAAGATAAAAATGACAAACCAGTTAAGATTATTTCTCAATATCATCAATATTTTGGTGTAATTAAATCCGTCGATTCGATTTTAAAAAGTGTTAAGCCCAATGGTGATGGTAAAGCAGGTATTATTTGGCATACACAGGGTAGTGGTAAATCCTACTCAATGGTTATGCTTGCTCATAGATTATTGATTAATCAATCTTTAAATGTTCCTACCATTGTTATTCTTACCGATAGAATCGATCTTGACGACCAACTTTATAAAACCTTCTTTAGCGCAAGAAACTATTTAAAATGCACTCCACAAGTTGCCACTTCAAGAAGCGACTTAATTAGCAAACTTAAACCTATTAAGCAAGGTGGTATTATTTTTGCTACAGTTGGTAAATTTGATAAGAAAGACCTACCAAAGAATGAACGTTCTAATATTATTGTTATGACTGATGAAGCTCATCGTGGTCACTATGGTATATATGAAACTGTTCACTATGAAAGAAACAAAGAAACTGATGAACTTGAAGCAGTATTTAAATATGGAGTAGAGAAGTACATTAGAGAAGCCTTACCTAATGCAACTTTTATAGGATTTACTGGAACTCCAGTTTCAACTAAAGATAAACAAACAACTGATATTTTTGGTGACATCATTGATGTTTATGATATGACTCAATCAGTTATCGATGGTTCCACAGTTAAACTTTATTATGAATCAAGATTAGCTAAGGTATGGACTGATGAAAAAGTATTAAATCAAATCGATGAATACTATAACGATTTAGAAAATAGTGAAAAGGCAGATAAAAAAGCGATAGAAAAATCTAAAGCTGAAATGAGTAAGATCAAGGTTATCCTAGAAGATGATGACATGGTTGACTTATTTGCTAAAGACATAATGGCTCATTATGCAGAAAGAAAAGGTTTCTTAAATGGCAAGGCTATGATTGTTTGCCAGACAAGATTCGCTGCACTTAAACTATATAATAAGATAGTTAATGAAGTTGCTCCTGAAATGAAAGACCAAATCATTTTAGTTGTGACTGAATCTAATAAAGATACTGCAGAAATGCGTGATCTATTCAAAGATTCATCATATAGAAAAGAGTTAGGCGAGGAATTTAAGAAAGATACATCTAAATATAAAATAGCTATTGTTGTAGACATGTGGCTAACAGGATTTGATGTTCCTGATTTAGATGTCATGTACTTTATTAAGAGACTTAAATCTTATAATTTGATGCAGGCTATCGCTCGTGTAAATAGAGTTTATCCAGGCAAATATTATGGCTTAATCGTTGATTATATTGGTTTAAATAAAGCACTTAATGATGCCTTAACTGAATATACGGATAGAGATAGACATAGTAATGTTCAAGATGTAAAGAAAGAAATTTATAACATCATCAAGGAAAAATTAAGTGTTCTAAATGAATGGTTTTATAAAATTGATAGAAGTAAATTCTTTAGCGCTAATTCAATTGATAGATTCCATTCTGTTCAAGCAGGAGCAGAGTTCATTTTGCAAGATAAGAAGAGAGAAGACGAATTTATGTCAGACCTTTCCTTATCAATTAAACAAGCCTTCGTTGTCTGTGGTGGTATCTTAACTGAAGACGAAAAGAATGATGTTTATTACTACTTAGCAGTTAGAAGCTATATCCTAAAATTAAGAGCTAAAACTGGAACTGTTTCTATTAAAGAAATGAATGAATATGTTTCTAATCTTTTAGCGGACGCAATCAAAGGTGATGAAGTTAAAGTTCTTACTCAAAGTAAGGACGACTCCATTAATGTTATAGATTTGTTAAGTGATAAAAATATTGAAGAGTTAAGAAAGAAAAATCCTCCTCACGTTTTTGTTGAGATTGTTAAGAAACTCTTAGAAAGAGCTATTGCTGAATCTAGAAAAAATAACTACTTTAAATCACAGGAATATAGTAAACGATTAAGAAAAATATTAGAGAAATACAATGATAGAGATTCAGTTTTTGCCCCTGAAGAAACTATTGTAGACTTAGTTAATTTTGCTGGTGAAATGGTATCCGATGAACAAAAAGCAAAGGATCTAGGAGTATTTGGAAGAGAAAGGGCATTTTATGACGCTCTTATTAGAGATAAATCTGCTAAAGAACTTTTAAACGATGAAACTTTAAAACTTATTGCCAGAGAACTAAAAGAAGTAGTTGAAGAATACGCCTCTACAGACTGGGCTCATAAAGAGTCAACTAGAGCTAGAATGCGTATCAAAATTAAAGAGTGCCTTAAAAAATATAACTATCCACCAGATTATCAACAAAGAGCAGTGGAAGATGTTATTAAACAAGCCGAATATATTATGAACGAAGATTAAGCCTCCTCCCAACCAACCCCCCAACATAACATTAAAAGGAACCCACTATATATGATGTCAAAAGTTAAATAACTATTCTAAAAACAACATTAAATGAAGACTTAGCAAAATAATATGGAGTAAAAGGCTTATCAATATGTTTTTGCTTTAGCTAATGGATCTAATGGTTGGTATTTTGATGATTGGATGGATACTGAAAAACATCCTGGTACAGCTATAGTTTCTTGTAATGATGGTTTAAGACCAGTTATCATTAAAATCGAAAGAATAGATGAATAACGAAATCGGAAAACAATATGGATATTTAACTGTCTTAGATGACACAGGTAAAACGTATCATTCTACTAAAATTTATAAGTGCCAATGTATCTGTGGAAACACTATAGAAGTGAATATCAACAAGCTTCATACTGGACATGTAAAGTCTTGTGGTTGTCGTAGATTTAGGTGCAAAGATTTAACAGGTCAGAAATTTGGAAGGTTAACGGCTCTTGAATTTGCCTATACAAAAAATAAAAAGAACTATTGGGAGTGCAAATGTGAGTGTGGAAATATATGTTTTGTACCGACTACTTATTTGACTACAAGAGTTACAGTTTCTTGTGGATGTAAGAACGAAGAAAATAAAGCATCCTTTCCTAATTTAGATTGTGGTCTAGTTGATGGAACAATGCTTTGCGATATTAAAAAAGATAGGAAACTCAATAAAAACAATACCTCAGGAGTTCGAGGTGTTCATTTTGATAAAGATAGAGGAGTATGGGTAGCTCAAATCATGTTTCAAAGAAAAGCTCATAATCTCGGTAGATACAAGACTAAAAGTAAAGCAGTGAAAGCAAGACTAGCAGGTGAAGAACATTACTTTGGAAAATATAGGTAGCTACATGTTGATATAACTAACACCTTATGTAGGGGGTCGCAAGTGCATCACAATAGGTTAGTTTTGCCATCTAGGATGCTCAGGATTGATACAAAACGTATCAGTTTTTTTCTTTGATTACTTCGAAGCTTTTGGTATAGTGAACACAACAGCAAAGTGTTTTATACCTGTATTTTGATCGTTTTTTAAGCAAAGAATAGTAATATCGCCAGAATCAAACCGAGTTTCTTGCTGTGCAAAGAACACAATTTATTATATTGTTTTAAAATTTATCGAGTGAATCTTTACATTTTTGTTTAAATTCATACGGTAATTTGATATGCTAAAAGCATGGAAACAATAAAAAGAGAAAATTATTTGTCAAGAATTAGACCTTATTATGATTCACCTCTAATCAAAGTTATTACTGGGATACGCCGTTGTGGTAAATCTGTGATTTTAAAGCAAATAATGAAAGAAATTGAAAATGGTGGTGTTGATAAAAATCACATCATTTATTTAGATCTTGAAAGCATTCAATGCAGAAATATCAAATCAGTAGAAAAATTAGAAAATGCGGTGGTTTCATTAATTAAAGATGAGAATAAATATTATATTTTTATTGACGAGATACAAAATATTCCGAAATTTGAAATAGGAATCGCAGCAATTAGAAACAGTTTAAATTGTTCTTTATTTGTTACAGGTAGCAATTCGAAACTTTTAGCAGGTAAACTTCAAGACAGATTGACTGGACGTGCTAAAGAATTTGTAGTTTATCCTTTTACTTACAATGAATATTTAGAATACAAAAATATTAATGGCATTAAATTAACACCAGATGATTTTCGCGATTATCTTCGTTTTGGCGGAATGCCTCAAAGATTTGAAGAAGCTAATGAAATAGAAATTAGAAAATATCTTATTGGACTTCACTCATCAATTATAAAAAAAGATGTTTATGGAAGTCATAAAAGGATAGATAAAGTACAATTCAAAACTGTAGCCGAGTATATATCATCAACATCGGGGAGATTGTTTTCGGCATTATCTGCAGCAAAAAAATTGAAAGAGAATTTAACAAGGGAAGAACAACGTTCTTTTTCAAATTTAATCAATAAATATGCGGAATATTTAAAAGAGTGTTATTTAATCACTGAATGTAAACCGGCATACCTTAAAGGTAAAGAACGACTTAACGGAACACGTAAGTTTTATCCTATCGATGTTGGAATTAGAATGGCTCTTGGAAATGCTTACGATTATGATGATACATTTGCACTTGAAGCAGTAATTTATAACGAGTTGTTGACAAGAGGATACGAAGTTTATTATGGGAAATTAAGAGATAATTCTGAGATTGATTTTGTTGCGATGAAAAATGGCAAAAAATGTTTTATTCAAGTCGCATATGTTATTAATAGTCAAGAAGTTAAAGATAGAGAATATGGAGCATTTGACACCATAACCGACGGGTCACCACGTTATGTATTATCATTAGACCAATTTGATTCATCGACTAACGGTGCAACTCACCTTTATATTATTGATTTCTTACTTGGAAAAGTTGATATACATTTATCTTAATAATGAATGAATTTAACCAAAAATGTGAAAATTCACACGCTAAACTATAAGAGTTTTAAACTGAACCATATAAAGAATTTTATTTACGATTCTGGCAGGAGACCTTTGTGACGATTCTGGCAAGGGTCACTCCTTAGAGTAAAGGAAATCTATACATTGACAGCACCTATTTTGCTAACTTATACTCTGTATAACTATCGAGAGCAAATAAAAAAACACTCTCTTAAGTGTATATCTCTCGTGTACAGAGGCATTGGAAAAAGTGTGACATTCTGGTAACACAGGATGTCTTTTTCTTTATAATATATACATAGTATATAAATGATAGTAAATGATAGTATCAAAAAGTGACATTGTCACACTTTTAGTATAAAATACAAGTATGAGAAGAATATCAGACACAGAATTGGTAAGAAATTATTGTGAGAATCACAAAGGTGATATCATTGATATCAACTATGCTTCTGAGCATATTTTCAAGGACATTCCACATGTCAATCTGAGAAAGATTGTTTCACGTTTAATTGATAGTGGACTCCTTAGAACCATTTCAAAAGGTGTTTATGTTATGTGAATCCAATTTATCAGATGAAGAAATAGTTATTAATCATGTTTCAAATCAAACTGGTTGGTTGGTTAATTCAAATAAATACATGATTATACCCTAATGTACTTGTAAAAGTTTACATTAACAAGTTTAACTTTCAGTGCTTCGTTACCACGATTATGATAAACTATTGAAGTTAGGTAGGAAAAAGTATGGGAAAAGGAATTGTTTATGTTTGCTCAACTGTTATTCCAGGTTTGATTAAAATTGGTAAAACTCGTTCTGATAGGTATTTGGAGCGAATGAAAGAACTTGAAGATAATGGTTATAAAAATTGCACTGGTTTAAAACGCGAATTTGCTATCGAAGTCGAAGACTATGATGCGAAAGAAGTAATAGTGCACGAAGCATTCGGGGCACATCAAGTAGGCAACACCGAATTGTATGCTTGCAACATTGATAAAGTCATTCGTATTTTATCTTCATTTGATGGAAAAATTATTTATCCTGTCGGGGAAACTAAAGCCGAAATACAAAAGATTGCAAAAGAAGGCGCTGATAGTTCGGAATTACCAGATGGTGATTATACTTACAAAGTAGAGAGCAAACTTGATAACAAAGAATATTATGGTGTTCTCAATGTTGAAAATGGTATTTTAACTCTTAAGGCTGGTGCCTATCTTGCTGAGCTCACAGCGGATGGAACCAATTCTTGGATAGCAACAAGAAAAGCGATGGGCGTAAAACCATGTGTTTTAGAGTCTGATCTCATTTGCTCGTCTGTTTCCATTGCTGCAAATTATGTTTGTGGCCACGAAAAGAACGGCTGGAAAGCTTGGAAAGATAAGGACGGGAATTTCATCGACATTTATAGAAAGAAATAGTGGAAGGCCCATTTTGTACCAAATAAGGTAAACCCTTCCAAAATAGTGATTCAAGTCCGAATAATCGGACTTTTTTAGTACAATGGACAGGAAAAGCAACGTCCGGTGGGGTTCGAACTCGCAAAGAAATATAATACTTATCTTTGGAAGTTGATGAATATCTAAAATCCAAAAAAGTCCTTATTTATGTTGTTTTTTGAACTTTTTAAAAATTTAGATGAAGAGAAAATGGAGTCTAAAATTTATTAATAGCAGTTCAAGTTCACATTCATTTGTCGAAAGTTCTTGACATCGACGGAGGGGGGATAAAATTTGGAAAGAGGTATGTATAGATGAAAGTTTTTAATTTAATTTTGTTTTGTATTCTACTTCCAATTTCATTACTAATAATGTTGATGCCTTCATTTGCGTCTTTTGTATCAACGGTTTTCTTTGGTATAGGAAATTTAATAACTGAATCTATAGGAATTGGTTCTCTTGAAGGTGCTAGGTTTTCTACTTACACACAATTAATCGGTGCTTCAATTTTAGTTTCATTACCTATGATGTTATGGGGAACTTTTTTGTTTTCTGATGATGCAAAAGATGAGTCTAAAGTAATGGAGAATATATCCGATTTTTTCTATAAAACATGGTGGCTATTTTTAATAATGGAAATTTGTGCTTTAGTAGGAATATATTTTTGGGCATCATCGCCTAATGGACTTGGGGGAATAGAAACATCCAGTGGTACAGAAGGTTTCTTTGGATGGCTAGGAGATTTTGGCACTAATTTCAGTAATATCTATGGGTGGTATGTATATCCAATTCTACATCTTGCACTTATTGGAATTTCTCTTTGGTTGACTTCAAAGGCTGAGTCTAATGTAGGAAAAATTGTTGCTTTTTCAATACTAGGGTTAATTTCTCTTATTATTATTCCTTCCGTTTTTGCAATTTTGTTAGCTGTATTAAGTGCGTTTATAATAATTGTAGTTGCAGGTGTAATAATATTAGGCGGAATAGCCGTAGGTGGCAAAGTATTAGATGATGGCAAGATTCATGGACACATAGATAGTAATGGAGATGTTACCATTAACAAATGGTAAATGATTCGGCAAAAGATTTTCAAACTTGTATTTTATAAAGCAGTAATTAATAAAAGGGGCTCTACTCACCACCTAGGTTTTCGAACAGCCCCTTTTTCCAACTTATTATTAGACTTATGAGAAATAAATGTTCTCCATAAGACAAATAATAAAATAATGAAGAGAACTGATAAAACTGGTATACTTGTTGATGAATTGTTATTTCATAAGTATTAGAACTTGTAAAATTGCGGAGGAGTAGTCATGGCTTCAATTATTGATAACAGGAAGAAAACAATGCTTGATTCATTAAAGAATTCTCTTAACCAAGCTGATAGTGTTGATATCTTGACTGCTTTTTTCTATTTCTCTGGTTTTAATGCTTTGGCTGACCAACTTAAAGATAAAAAGATTCGTATTTTAGTAGGGAATACTATCGATCCAGACGCTATAGAAGAGCTCTGTAGAGCTGTTAAAGACTCACCAGAAGACTTATTAGAAACTTATGCAGTTCGTGGTTATAATCGTCTAAATAACTCACAAAAGAAAGAATCATACACAAAGAGTTTTATAGATTTATTCAATAAATCATCACTTTCAGAAGAATTTGATTCTACCGAAAGCCAAGAGATATTCAAAATGTTTTTATCTAAGATTAAAGATGGTTCTCTTGAAATTAGACTTACCGCGACTCAGAACCATGCTAAAGCATATATATTAACCAACAAACCCGAATTCTCATTTTCTGGTGACCAAAAAGGAGTTGTTTTTACTGGCTCATCAAACTTTACATTTAACGGTTTATTAGGTCAGGGAGAAATGAACGAAAGATTTGCTGACAATGATCACTATGATACTTATAAACACGAGTTTGATGAATTATGGAATGACAGTAAATCAATTGATATAGCCATTAATCAAGGTAATGATGATTTTGAAAAAGAATTAGAGAAGAAACTATGGATATTTGCTCAGCCAACTCCATATCAAATCTTTATCAGAATCCTTTATGAATTATTTAGTGCTGTGGATGCCAACGAAGTAAAGACACCGAATGAAATTACAAATGGTAAATTCTTTAACTTAAGATATCAAATCGATGCAGTTAAATTAGGTATTGATTGTATCAAGAAGAATAATGGTGTGATTATTGCTGATGTTGTCGGTTTGGGTAAATCAATTATCGCTTCTGCAATTGCGTATAATTTGGATATTCAAAAGACGGTAGTTATTGCTCCTCCTCACCTAGTTGAACAATGGAATGACTATCAACAAGAGTTTGGGTTAAGAGGTGTAAAAGTTTATAGTAGTGGCAAGATTGAAGACGTCTATAGCAATCATGCTGACGACCCTGATCCAATCCTATATATCATTGATGAAGCACATAGATATAGAAATGAATTAAGCAACGACTATCAAATGCTTCATCAATTAACTAGATCTAATCCAGATAATAAAGTTATTCTTTTAACTGCAACACCATATAACAATAGACCAGCGGACCTATTTGCACTTATCAAATTGTTCCAGACTCCAAGTAGATCAACAATTAATTCAGTTGATAATTTAGGCGTCAAATTCCATGAATTAATAGCCGTTTATAATAAACTTTCTAAAGAAGGTAAGAAGAACTTAAGTGATGGTATTAAGAAAGAACTAAATCGACTTAGTGATGAACTTAGAATCTTGATTGATCCAATTATTATTAGAAGAAGCAGAATCGATTTAAGAGATATTAAAGAATATTCTGATGACTTAAAGATGCAAGGAATTGAGTTTCCAGAAGTTGTTGGTCCAGAATTAGTGGAATATGATCTGGGATCAATTAGAGACTTATATATATCCACATTAGATAGGATTAGCAATCAGTTCACAAGCGCTAGATATAATCCATCAGCATATCTTAAAGATATTAATGCATTTAATGCAAGATATGGTGATTTATTTGGTGAGATGAACATTCAGTTGTTCCAAGGCAACCTAGCTCAATTTATTAAAAGATTGTTAGTTATGCGTTTTGAAAGCTCAAAATCAGCTTTTAAATCAACCCTTTCAACTCTCATTACTTCTTATGAAAACATCAAGAAATGGTGGGGAAAAGGATATGTCCCTATTAAGAAGAGTGGCTATCTAGATGATCCAGATGAAGATGAAATTGACGAAGTATTGGGTCTTATTAACAGTGATTCAGAAGATACAGTTTTAGATTTAGACAAGATTAAGAAAAAAGCTATTCCGTTTGATAAAGAATTATTCCACGAACAATACATTGAAGATGTTGAGAATGATATTAATCTTCTTCATGAAATCTATGACGATTGGTTTGGTAGAGATGAAATTGGAGAAGACCCTAAATATAACGAAGTTAGTAGAAAGATTAAACTCTTGTTGAAAGAGAATAATGATCGGAAGATTGTTGTATTTACATCATATGCTGATACTGCTAAGTATGTCGCTAGTAGATTGATTAGTGACGGATTTAGAGCAATTTTATATACCGGTGGAGCTTCTAAAAACGACAGGAATGTCGTCAGATATAATTTTGATGCTTCAGTCAAAGATAGTGAAAAAAGAAACGACTACGACGTGATTATTGCAACAGATGCTTTGAGTGAAGGCTTTAACTTGAATAGAGCTGGTGTAATAGTTAACTACGACATTCCATATAATCCAACTAGAGTTGTTCAACGTATTGGACGTATTAATAGAATTAATAAGAAGATGTTTGATCAGATATTTGTGTTCAACTTCTTCCCAACTGATATTGGTGAATCAAACACTTTAATTAAAGGTATTTCAACATTAAAAATGTTATTGATTAACAATATTGTTGGTAGTGATACTAGAACATTAACTCCTGATGAATCACTTCAAAGTTACTTTAAACGTCAGTATAAAGAAGCAAGTGCTGAACAAAGTGATAGAAGTTGGGATGTTGATTATAAGAATATATATAATCTAATTAAACATAACACTGAATTCATTAATGAAGTATTAGCAATACCCGAGAGAGTAAGAATAGTTAGGAAGAATCAAACGACATCTTGTGCTGTGTCATTTGCTAAGAGAGGAAGCAATACCTTATTTGCTTTGGCAATGCGTGGAGAAGAAGCGAAAATTGTACCTGCCGATATGGTATTAAAATACTTCAGTGCTAAGATGGATGAACCACCATATCCATGTGATTCTAACTTAGATTCCATTTTTGCTGTCCTTAGAGATGAGATAAAGAAACCTTATCCAAAAATAAGACTAGATAAAAGGAGGGGCCAAGCTATAGATGTTCTTGAGCAATTAGTAGTCTTGTACCCACCTGAAAAAGACTATTTAAATGATCTTGTTGAAATTATAAAGAGTTTTGATGATTTAAGTGATGGTGAGTTGAAATTTTTATCAATGTTAAGAGTTAATAAAACAAATGCTGCCAGAGTTGCGACTCAGATTAAAGAAAAAATACCAGCCCATTATATTATTCAAATCAAGAAAAAGGTTGAAAGTGTTGATGCTCAAACCGAAACCATAATGTTCACGGAGGATTTGAGAAATGATAACGACTAACGAAGCCGAAGAAGTATTAAAAAAAGAGTATCACAGAGATAACTTCCTTTATTTAATTAGTGATGTATTGATTTCTGATTATAAAAAAGATCTTCATGATGTTTCTTTTAGAAACTCTCTATTTGAATCAGTTACACTGTTAGGACATTCGTTAAAAACCAGATCAAGTGTTTTTGAAGTTATCTTAAATGATGGTGTTCAAAACAAAAGAGTTTCAATCACCCAAGAAATGTTTCGTATTCTTAGAGGCCTTAAAATTGATAATGCAATAGTGTCTTTTGTGAACAACAATTATAGGAATTATAGGATTTCACTTCTTACAAGCAAATATGAATATGACGGTGATAAAATCGTTAAAATCTTGTCTAATCCTAGAAGATATTCATATAGTCTCGGTTATGGAACAAAAACAAAAACAGCCTTTAAATATTTGATTAGTAAAGGGCCTGTTCATTCGATAGATGAATTGATTTCTCGTTTTTCTGTCGAGATTGTCAATAAACAGTTTTATTCCGAAATATCAACAGCATTTACAGAATTGGTTGGAGGAGAAAGAAATGGACTCCAATATAGTCCAAAACTTTACCTAAAAAATATCAAAGACCATAATAAAACGGCTGAGTTTGGTGTTAGGTTGATTGGTAGAATCATGTTTTGTTGGTTCTTAAAAGAAAAGGTAAGCAAAGATGGAACCTCACTTCTCCCGATTGATATTTTTTCGATTGGGACAATTGAAAAAACGGATGACTACTATAACTCAATTCTTGAACCTCTTTTCTTTGAGGTTTTAAATACTAATCATAAATATAGGAAACAGGAATTTGAAACAACATATTTTAAGCAAATACCATATCTTAATGGTGGTCTTTTTAGTCCGCATTCAGATGACTTATATCGTTATGACAATAATAAAAAGCAAGCATTAAATGGCAATGTGGTTATACCAAACGATTGGTTTATCTCTTTTTTTAATATACTAAATGGCTACAACTTTACGGTAGACGAAAACACATCTTACGATATTGAGCTGTCTATTGACCCTGAAATGCTTGGAAGAATATTCGAAAATCTTTTAGCCGAAATAAACCCAGAAACTGGTGAAAATGCAAAGAAAAGCACGGGTAGCTTTTATACACCAAGAGATATTGTTGACTATATGGTGGATACTAGTTTGCTAGATTATCTATCTAAAAAAACACACATAGATGAATCGAATTTAAAGGAACTCATTAGTTATTCAACATCAAATGAGAATATTGCTTTTAATGATAAGGAAAAACAACTAATTATTGACGCACTTTATTCCATTACTGTTCTTGATCCAGCGTGTGGATCTGGAGCTTTTCCGATTGGAATGTTACAAAAAATTGTTTATATTTTAGAGGTTTTGGATCCTGACGCTAAAATGTGGTTCAGGAAAAGTGTAAGTAATGTTGACCCACTGTTTAGAAGAGAGATTGAGAATAAGTTTTCGATAGGATCATTAAATTACATTAGAAAACTAGCTGTTATTCAGAATTCAATATTTGGTATTGACATCCAGCCCATTGCTGTTGAAATTGCTAGATTGAGGTGTTTTTTGTCACTCATTATTGAAGAACTTGTTGATGATAACGAGCCCAATAGAGGTATAAACCCTTTACCAAATTTGGATTTTAAATTTATTATTGCAAATTCATTAATATCTCTTAATAACAACGATCAATCATCTTTGCTCGAAAATCAGGACCATATTGAAGCCTTGAGAACCGTGAGAGAAGAATATTTTAATGCTACTAGCGAGAGAAGAACTGAACTTAAACTAGAATTTGCTAGTATTCAACAAAATATGTTGTTGGAAAACATAAATAATTATAAGAAAAATGCTTCTCAAAAGTATTATCAATTGTCTGCTTGGAAACCGTTCTTAAATGAACCAACGTCTTGGTTCGATGCTGAATGGATGTTCGGTATAGATTCTGGATTTGATATAGTGATTTGTAATCCTCCATACCTTGATTCGGAAAATATGGTTAATTCTGGCCTTGAAGATGAAAGAGAATATATTACTAACAACTATACATTTGCTAAAGGCAATTGGGATATTTATATAGCCTTTTTTGAATTTGGATTTAAACAACTTTCTCATGATGGTTGTGAGATATTTATTACTCCAGATAAATGGATTTCAAAACCATTCGGTGATTCTATGAGAATCAATGTAATAAAGAACATTAAATCCATGTTGTTTGCTGGAAGAGATGTTTTTGAAAGTGCTCTTGTTGATTCCATTATTACGTTGATAGATAGGGGTGAACATAAAACAATTGATGTCTATAAAGCTTTTAAGAAAAATGTGTATTTTGATAAGAAAGTATCTAAAGATATTTTTGAAAAGCCATATCCTCTTGATTTATTAACTTCTGACTCAATAAACCTTATAGCAAAAATAAAAGAGAATTCAGTTAGATTAGATGTTTTTTCAATGTGTGAGAATGCCTGTTCAACATCTGATTGTTACAAACTGAAAGAGTACATCAAATCTCTTGATAATGAATCTGAATTTAGCCCAGATACTATGATGAAAATTATTAATACTGGTACTATAGGTAGATACATTTCCAAATGGAACACGGAAGAAATGCGATATTTAAAAGATAACTATCTTTTCCCTATTGTGGACAAAAAGACTTTCTTAAATGTATTTACTAATTCATATGGAGACAAATCCGTAAAGAAAAAAATAATTATTAAAGGGTTAACAAAGTTAGATTCTTGCATAGATGAATATGGTGACGTTATTCCTGGAAAATCAACAATGCTAATTACATCAAACGACCTAGATTTATTGTTCTTTTTGATGGGATTTATAAACTCAAAATTGGCCTTTTACTATATTAGCCAAAAATATGCTTCGTCTAGTTATAATGGTGGAATCACCTTTACCAAAGAGATGATTAATTCTCTCCCGATCAAAAAAGATTACGATGTTTTATACCACAAAATATCATCAGCAACAAAGTCTATTGTCTCCCTTTTAAAAGAATCACCTTTGGAGTCAATTGATTTAATATCTGAACTTGAAACAACCATAAATAGTACCATTTATGAAACATATGGTTTAACTCAAGAAGAGATAACTGTTATAGAAGAGCGGTATGATTCATAAAATTTTGGCAAACTGATATATGAATAAGCAAGAATTGGTAATAAGTGAAAAATACGAACTTTACAAAGGGTATGCTCAAAAAATAGAAAAAACTTTTTATGAGTTATATTGTGGCAAAAAAGATAAAAATCCATTTGTTTCGAAATTGAATTATCTTTTTTCATATATTCACAGCAATCTAAACTCCAACCTTGGAGAGTTTAATTATCGTATTACTGCATCGAAACATTTTAGGGCAGATGACAGCAGAGATTTGCTTGAAGTTATTTCTTTAGTTTTTGATCTTCAAAATAATTTGTCAAATTCAATGTACTACTTTGAAATCAATAAGAAGTATTATTTGTACCTCAAAAAAATCAAACCAATATTACGATCTACCTTTGGGACCGAAATCCCAAACAATATAGAAACAATTCAATTAGAACGGTATGATAGAATTTTTACATTAACTGTCAATAAAGCTAACTATATTAAATCTTCATCTGAAAGTGACAGTGTTCTTGCATTAGTCTCGACTAGAAATGCGAGGTTTGACGAGATGACTATCGATGAAAAATTAGGAACATTAAATGAAGCTCTTGAATATCTTTTGAAAGATAAAAATAATTACATCAGTTTTGACTACAAAGAAGTATTCAATGAATTTGTAACTGAAGATGATGTAATAAAGTTTAGAAAAATGACCCATTGTTTCAGACACGGTTCAAAAGAAAACATAGAGTTAAGAACTAAATATTCAGAAGACCAAAAACTTTTCTTGGCTAATTATGGATTATCTATTTGCATGACTCTTATTAACTGTTTATTTATAAAATAAATGTGTTTCTAAAAGTATTCACGACACAATATATCTGGAGGTATTCATATGCTAAAGGATGATGAACATGTGTGTTGTATATGCGGCAAAAGATTTAAGGGATATGGTAACAACCCAGAACTCATTAAAAATGAAGGTGTGTGTTGCGATGAATGCAATAAAAAGGTCATTGAACAAAGACTTCAAATGGAAGAGATTAAAAAAATAATTGAGTCTTGGTAAACACATTATATTTATTAAAAGGATTTCCGCCGAATATGGCGGTTTTCTTTTTGTCACTCCATGAAAGACGCATGTGATTTTTGCACGTAGTAGAGTAGTTGTGTCGAAAGCAATAAGCGCGCATTTGCAAGTAGACAATCCATTTAGGCGGAAGAACCGCGAGAGGTATTAAAAATATGGATAATGATAATTTAGTTGAAAAGGGTGAAGGCCTCTTAGTTGCCGAGGCAATGGGAGATAATTACCCAACCATTTGTATCGATAGTTATGTCGATTCAAAAGATGGCGGTTTCAAAGTTAGAACCGTTACAATCTATGACGATGTTGTCGTAGAAGTGCTTAGAACACTTTGCCAATTGGATTCCATCATTGACAAAAAATACAAGGACGTTATTGATTCGCCTGAGTATGAACTCTGTGAGTACAATCAAAAAACTAAAAAAGACGTGTTTTCAAGTTAATCCTTGATCATGAGGATGAGATTCCAGATGAATTGATTCCAGATTATCAAGAAGAGGAAATTGGAGGTCAAGCATAATGAGTGGATGTTCGTCCAGTGGTAAATTTACTACATTAACAGAAGAAAAAAACGATTGGTGTAATTATCGATGGTACAAAATATGAAGCAAACGCAAACAAATATAAATTTGTTTGGAAACCTATTAAGCATCACAAAAATCTATCAATTAAAATAGGAAGTATCATAAAAGAACATAATTTAATTCCTAATTATAACGATGAGATAATGATTAAAAGTTCTACAGTTGCTTACGCTATTAGTCATCTAAAGGAAAAGGAAAAGGAATACGATACAATTACTTTTTATAAACTTAATAAAATACTATCT